>JAADHG010000141.1 GCA_013151975.1 Chlorobiota bacterium
ATTGATAGCAAACGTACTAAAATAGAATTCTTTCCGAGTAATACTCCAAATCAAATTATTGTCTATATAGAATATCCTGAAGGCACAGACATTAAAAAAACCAATGCTATTACCAAAGATATTGAAGGGCGTGTTTATGCTATCATAAATCAAGACGCTTATAAAGATGGTGATTATAATTTTCTAACCGAAAGTGCAGTTTCTCAAGTAGGTGAAGGTGCGGGAAACCCACAAACCGATAGTGGATCAGCAGCCGAAATGCCACATCGCGGAAAGA
Organism: Chlorobiota bacterium; assembly: GCA_013151975.1. Taxonomy (GTDB): domain Bacteria; phylum Bacteroidota; class Bacteroidia; order Flavobacteriales; family Flavobacteriaceae; genus JAADHG01. The sequence continues at coordinate 278 of JAADHG010000141.1, forward strand.
TTACAGCCACCATGCGTGAGTTTAAATTTAGAAGAGGTGCAGATAGTGAGGCACTTCTTAAAAAAATACAAGACGCGTTAAAAGATATTTATGCGGGAGTTACGATTTCGGTTGAAAAAGATGATGTTGGTCCTCCTGCTGGATATCCTATTAATATAGAGATTGAGGGTGATGATTATGCTGAATTAATTGTTACTGCGGAAAAAATGAAGGATTTTATCAACTCTAAAAACATTGAAGGAATTGAAGAATTAAAAATAGATGTTAATAAATCTAAACCTTCAATGCAAGTGCACGTGGATCGTAAAAAGGCTGGTGAACTTGGAGTTACAGCAGGACAGGTTGGACAACAATTACGTAATGCTATTTTTGGCGCTAAAGCAGGTATTTATAAAGAAGATGGTGAAGATTATGATATTTATGTACGTTTTAATGAAGAAAACAGATATAACAAAAGCGCACTTTTTAATCAGAAAATTACATTTAGAGATCAAGCTTCAGGAAAGATTAAGGAAATCCCTGTATCTACCGTTGCCAAACAAAATAATACTTCAGGTTTTAGTGCCATAAAACACAAAGATGTTAAACGCGTAGTTACATTATATTCTGCATTAGCTTCTGGGTTTAATGATGCTAGTGCTATTGTAGCACAGATTCAGAATGAAATGCAAAATTTTACTGAAAAACCTAATGCTGTAAAAATTGATTACACGGGTCAAATTGAAGAACAAAACAAACAAATGACCTTTTTAATGGGGGCCTTTTTCACAGGATTAGGTCTTATTTTCTTTATTTTAATTTTTCAGTTCAATTCCGTTTCAAAACCTGGAATTATCATGCTTGCTATTTTCTTGAGTCTTATTGGTGTCTTTGGTGGCTTAGTTATTACTGGTAGCCCTTTTGTGATTATGATGACCATGATGGGAATTATTTCTCTTGCTGGAATTGTTGTAAATAATGGTGTAGTCCTGCTAGATTACACACAGTTACTTATTGATAGAAAAAAGGTAGCGCGTAATCTAGATAATAATTCGTATTTGGAAAATGACGATTTATTAGAAGCTATCGTAACAGGTGGGAAAGCACGTTTGCGCCCCGTGTTGTTAACCGCAATTACTACTATTTTAGGATTAATCCCTTTGGCTACGGGGCTAAATATTAATTTCTTTACACTTTTTAGCGATTTTAACCCTAATATTTACGTAGGTGGAGATAATGTTATTTTTTGGGGTCCTTTAGCTTGGACTGTTATTTATGGCTTATTTGTCGCAACTTTTTTAACGTTAATTGTGGTTCCAGTATTGTTCTATTTAGTAACTAGATTTAAAGTATGGTTGCGAAATAAAACATCTAGTAAACTAGTAATTGAAAAACAATAAATACCCTTTAAGTTTATCAGGTACAAACAAAAAACTCCTCAACAAACATTGAGGAGTTTTTAATAATAGTGAACTTAATTATTATTGATTTTCGTCAAATGGAATTGGTATTGTAGAAGGAACCATATCTCCTGGTCTATCATTAGGTAATTCACTAAGTCTACCAAATCGTCTCATATCAACCCATCTGTGACTTTCTCCAAATAAAGAATAGCGTCGTTGCTTTAACATTTCATCTTCTAATGCACTAGGTGTTAATGCTCCTGCATAATCAGGCAAACCAGCAGCATTTCTAATTACATTAAGAGCATTTACAGCATCCGTTGGATTAGTTACCATATTTGCTTCAGCAAATAATAAAATCAATTCTTCATTTCTAATAATTGGAACATTATCTACAAGCGATTGATAAATCCAAACATCATGAGTGCCAACTAAACCAGAGGCCTCTCTAGGCGTATCTCTTAGTACTACTTTATTAGTTCTTAAATCTCCAGATTCAGCATCTATTAAAAAACTAGAATGCGCTACTCTAACATTTGCCTCTTGATTTAGTGCTATAAAAAGAGGATTTGCTAAATCGGCACCTGTTAAAGAGAAGGTATGGTATACCCCTTTATTTAAATTACCTACCATATCCATAAAAGACCCACCTAAAGCTGCTAAAACAGCTGAATAATTACCTCTATAAGCTTCAACCCTTGCTGTTAACGCTTTGTTGAATTCTAAAAAATCAGCTGATGTTATTGGTAAAGGCTCTCCAGTCACTGGGTCAATTTTTCTTAAATCATCATATCCTGATGATAATGGAAAAATAGTTGGTAAATCTAGGCTGTTGGCGGAAGCCAAATCGGTTGCTGCTTCTGAAAGAAGACTGGCTATTGCAGTTAGAGCCTCATCATAACTTACAAAAGGGCCTAAATTATCAGGATCTGAAACATCTATTCTCATCCCGTTTGTGTACTGGTTATTAGACACCATTAATAGTTGATGAGCCTTTAACGTATTAAGTACTCCTCTGGTTGCCGCAATTTCTTGTGCAGAAAAATCTGAAGTCGTATTGGTTAACCCTTCCAAAGCTAAATTAATTTCTTTTACCGCAGAATATCTTGATCCCCAAGCTTGAGTTGTATAAAACGTTTGATTATCCATATTCCCTGTAACTACATCACCTTCAAAACGTGGGTCAGAACTGGTAAAATAGTAATATTCTCTACCTAATATACTTTGTACATCAACCTGAGTATTCAAGCGAAATCTCATGTCTGATAGGATGCCAGAAATAGCTTGTGGTAACTCCCCTTTTGATAAATCGTCTGAAATTGAAGAGGTGCTCGCTCCGTTTAAACTTTCACCACCATCTAACGTACACGATGTAAACGCTAAAAAACTAATGGTTAAAATTATTATCTTAAATTTTATTGTAATTTTCATCTTTTCTATATTTAAATATTAAAATTGAACTGATAATTGGAACATATATCTTTTAGAAGATGGAAAAGGAGTAACCTCAACACCTGTCGATAAGCCATTACCTCCAAAGTTAGAAACTTCAGGATCGTAACTATTATAGTCAAAAATATTGATTAGATTATGTCCAGAAAAACCTAATTTAACATTTGATACAGTACCATCAAACCAATTGTTTAAAGTCTCAGTTGGGATTGTATAAAATAATCCTATTTCTCTTAATCTTAAATAGGAAGCATCCTCTACAAAGGGTCTTGCATTACCTGCAAAAAGACCATTGTTAATTCTAAAAGTTCCATTATTAATGTTAGGATCAAAATCAAAGTCATCAAAATCGGCACTTGTTCCACCAAAATCTGATAACAGTTTTGTTAAATTAATATTATCACCTCCCTTTTTCCAATGCCATAGAAATGATAATGTAAAATCTTTATAACTTAAATCATTTACAAACGACATTTGAAAATCAGGTTCTGCATCACCCAATACACTCACTGGAGTATCTGGACCTGTGGTCCCTACAATTTGTGTTACACTTTTCCCTTCTTCAATTTGGAACTGCCCTAAACTGTTTCCAAATCCTCCAAGATTAAATGTTGGCACATCGAGCCTCGTCATTTCTGATGTATTTGTCCACCAACTTATATTTGAATTCCATGAAAAGTCCTCAGACTCAAAGGCTTTTATGTTCACACCAATCTCAAATCCTCTGTTTTCAAGCTCGCCTGCATTTACCCATTCTCTAGCAAATCCTGTAGATGGCTCTATAGTAGCCTCCAACAGTAAATCTTCAACTTTTTTCTTATAATATGTAAATTCTATTGAAATGCGATCGTTTAAAAATCCCGCATCAAAACCTATTTCGAATTCTTTTTGTCTCTCAGGAGAAATATTAGGATTCCCTCGTATAATAGGAACAATTATCCCCACATTATTATCATTTAATGTACTTCCAAATATTGTGAATAGCGATCCAAAAGCAGCAAATGTTCCTGCTTCTCCATAAGCTCCTCGAACTTTGAATCTGTTCACAGCATCACTACTCCCCCAAAAAGCAAAATTACTTAAATTAACAGCTAATGACCCTTTTGGGTAGTAAAAGAGCTCATTAATATCACCATTATTTGTTGATTTGTCTCCTCTTACTCCAATAGTTGCTATTAATTTATCTTGAAAATTTAACTCTTCTTGAACAAAAAATCCAAAATCTTCTTGTTCTAATCTCGTTTGACTTGCTTTTATATTAGCCGCTTGATCAACGTTAGTTTCAGATGCAATTAAGTCTGAAGCGATAACGCTAACTATATTTCGAGAAAATTGCTCATTAGTAACCCCTGCTTGAGTTGTAAAACTTACGTCATTATTAGTCGTATAATTATGGACTAAAAAAGCAGAGTAATTAGAATTAGTATTCGTTGTAGTGGTTACTGCAGATAAACCATTTACACCGCCTTGATCTGGTCTCATGAATTGTAATTCTTTAGGAAAAATTACTTTTGCTGTAAACGTATAATGATCTACCCCTGCTCTAGCAACAAACTTTAAGCTTTGGTTATCGGTTCTTAATAAATTAATATTTAGTGTCCCACCAGTAATAAATCTAACTGTACGTTCATTATTTGTCATCAAATCTCTTGTTTGAAGCGGATTCGAAGCTCCATGAGGAGCATCTGGGTAATTTCCATTGGCATCAGGAAATAAATCGTCCCAAGGACGTACTCCTGTTGCTAACGCAACACCTAGAGTTGTTCCACTATTGTCATTATTAAAAAAGCCTCTATCTGCAGAAGAATTAATATAATTTGTGGTTAAAGAAAGCTTAATATTATCTGTAAATTTATGATCTAAATTTAATCTAATAGAAGATTTATCGTACCCCGTTCTTTTAACAATGCCGTCTTCTTGATTTCGAGTAAACCCAGCAAAAAAAGTTGTTTTTTCATTACCCCCAGACATACTAATATTAGTATTAGAGATAAATCCTTTTTCTCCAAATAGTACTTTTTCATAATCAAACAACTTTCCTGCAGCTTCCGCGGCTGAAAACTCTGCGCCTTCTCCAAATGCACTTTCTGCTAATGCAGCTGTCCAATTTCTTTGGCCTTGTAAATTTATGGCTTCATTCCACCCATTAGATTGAGAAAAGTTTACTACTGTTTTCCCTTGTTTACCCCTTTTTGTTGTAATAATAATTACCCCAGCAGCACCACGTGAACGTGAACCATAAATGGCTGATGCAGATGCTCCTTTTAGTATTGAAATACTTTCTATATCTTCAGGGTTAATATCTGCTATTCTATTGGTTGCATTATCTTGAGAAGATGCATTGCCGCCTCCGGCAGCAGCAGAAACAGCATTTAACCCAGCTCCCGAAGTACTGCTATTGTCAATATAAACACCATCTATAATATATAGTGGTTGAGAATTTCCATTAATAGAGGTAATACCTCTTAACTTAACCGACATACCTCCTCCTGGAGAACCAGAGTTAGATGACACTAAAGCACCTGTAAACTTCCCAGCTAAAGCACCATCTAGTGTTTGTGGTGGTGTCCGCCCCGCTAACTCATCAGCGGAAACTGTTGAAACAGCATTGGCTGCATTACTCCTTTTTACCGAAGTAGCCAAACCAGTTATTATAACTTCGTCTAATGTTACACCAGCTTCATAGTAACATTAACAACATTACTAGTAACTGTTATTTCTTGGGTGTCAAACCCAACAAAAGAAAACACTAATATGTCTCCATTACTTGCACTAATCGAATAATTACCATCAAAATCTGTTACTGCTCCAGTTGTCGTTCCCTTAACAACTATAGTAACTCCTGGTAAAGGCATCGAAGATTCGTCTACAACAGTTCCAGAAACTGTCTGTGCACTCATAAAATTTGAAATTCCAAAACAGAACCCCAAAAGGATTAAGTAGTTTTTTAACATAATTTATAATTTTTTTGATTTAAATGTGAATGTCATAAAAAAAAATAAGAAAACCAATTTATTTAACAAAATGATTGGTTTAATAAGATTTTCTTGAATATTATTTATTAAATATTTGAATTAATTCAATATTCTTTATAATATGTCTACAAACTCTATTATTCTTTTGACACCATTATAAATATTTGAGCACTGCTTTTTGATAAACTGTTCATCTACTAATGGATTTACTTTAAATGCATTCATTACTTCAACACCATCAAAATCAACAAATGCAAGTCTAAAAAATAGTTCTTCTTCTTTAAAATAAAAGT
>JAADHG010000266.1 GCA_013151975.1 Chlorobiota bacterium
AGTAAATTAGGCAAAGTGAAACTAAAAAACAGTTTAAAAGGAGCAAAAAACATAGGAACAACTAAATTAGAGCTGTTTATCCATAAATACTTTACCCAATTTATACCTCTAAGAACTCATACTTAATAGTATTGTTACACTTTGAAAATTGATTTTATAAAAAATTAGCTTATTTAACAAATACACAAAGCTTTTCAATTGTAAAAACACTACAAATACCCTCTAAAAATAAACACTCTTTACTATTTGTTAATCAAATATATAATTGTAAATTTGCAAACTCTTTTTGAGAGAGGAATGTTTAATTAGAAAAATAATTTAGTGTGGATACATTAAGCTACAAAACGATTTCAGCAAACAAAGCTACTGTAAATAAGGAGTGGGTTTTGGTTGATGCTGAAGGACAAACTCTAGGTCGTTTGGCTTCTAAAGTTGCAATACTTTTAAGAGGCAAACATAAACCTAGCTTCACACCACACGTTGATTGCGGCGATAACGTAATTGTTATCAATGCCGAAAAAATCAACTTATCAGGTAACAAATGGACGGACAAAACATATGTACGCCATACAGGTTATCCAGGTGGTCAAAGAACTTTAACTGCTACCGAATTGTTTGGAAAAAGTCCAGCACGATTAGTAGAAAAGTCAATTAAAGGAATGTTACCTAAAAACAAACTAGGTGCAGCATTATTCCGTAATTTAAATGTTGTTGTAGGTGCTAAGCATTCTCACGAAGCTCAAAAACCTAAAACAATTAACTTAAACGAAGTTAACTAATGGAAGTAATTCACAAAATTGGTCGTAGAAAAACGGCAGTTGCTCGTGTATATGTTTCAAAAGGAAAAGGAAACATTACAGTGAACAAAAAAGATGTTAACACCTATTTCCCTACAGCTACTTTACAATACAAAGTAAACCAACCGTTAGTAATGACTAACAACGAAAAAAACTTTGACATTAAAGTTAATGTATTTGGTGGAGGTGTAACAGGTCAGGCTGAGGCGGTTCGTTTAGCTTTATCTCGTGCAATGTGCGAATTAGACGAAGAAAACAGAAGCATCTTAAAACCTGAAGGATTATTAACAAGGGACCCAAGAATGGTTGAGCGTAAAAAATTCGGACAGAAAAAAGCGCGTAAGAAATTCCAGTTCTCTAAACGTTAAAATCCTCAACTTGATTGAGGATCTGTGTATCAGTTATACAAATCAAGTTCAAATTACAAGTTGCTGAAACAAGTTCAGCATAAATAAATCAGTTATTGTTGTCCATGACGATTTCGTCAGGATTTAGTTTAGCATCTAAATGGTTAAGGCCTTTATAAAAGCCACTTAATCATTGCTAATTCAACAGAACGTAAACTATTACAAAATGACAAAAGTAGAAGTAAAAGAATTACTTGACGGTGGTGTTCACTTTGGACATTTAACCAGAAAATGGGATCCAAACATGGCTCCTTATATTTATATGGAACGCAACGGTATCCATATTATTAACCTTTACAAAACAGCTGCAAAACTAGAAGAAGCCTCTCAAGCTTTAGCGAAAATAGCAGCATCAGGTAGAAAAATATTATTCGTAGCTACCAAAAAACAAGCCAAAGATATTGTTTCAGACAAAGCAGGAAACGTAAACATGCCTTATATTACTGAAAGATGGCCTGGAGGAATGTTAACCAATTTCGTTACTATTAGAAAAGCCGTTAAAAAAATGGCAACTATTGATAGAATGAAAAAAGATGGGACATTCTTGACGCTTTCTAAAAAAGAGCGTTTACAAGTAGATCGTTTAAGAGCAAAATTAGAAAAGAATTTAGGTTCTATTTCTGATATGACTCGTCTTCCTGGAGCAATATTCGTAGTTGATATTAAACGTGAACATATTGCCATTAAAGAAGCACAAAAATTAAACATTCCAATATTTGCAATGGTTGATACAAACTCTGACCCAAGACAGGTAGACTATGTAATTCCAGCAAACGATGATGCTTCTAAATCTATTGATAAAATTTTATCTCACGTTACTGATGCAATCGCTAGTGGATTAGCTGAAAGAAAAGCTGAAAAAACTGCTAAAGACGAAGGTAAAGATACTCCAGCACCTAAAGCTGAAGTTAAAGAAGTAGCAAAAACTGAAGTTAAAGAAACTGCAAAAGCAAAAACCGAAGCAGTTGAAGTAAAAGAAGTGGCAAAAGCTGAAGTTGTTACCCCTGTAGCATCTCAAGAAGAAGAATAAAACTTATTTAATAAAATAAATCATACGAAATTATGACTAAAATAACAGCCGCAGATGTTAGTAAACTAAGAAAAGTTACTGGAGCTGGAATGATGGATTGTAAAAAAGCCTTAGTAGAATCAGAAGGTGATTTTGACAAAGCCATTGAAATATTACGTAAAAAAGGACAAAAAGTTGCTGCTAATAGAGCTGACCGTGAATCAACTGAAGGTGCTGCCATTGCAAAAGTAAACGACACTAACACCGTTGGTGTTTCTATTGTATTAGGATGTGAAACTGATTTTGTAGGTAAAAATGAAAGCTTTGTGAATTTAGCCAAGGAGTTGGCTGAAACTGCTTTAAACTATGCTTCTAGAGAAGAGTTTTTAGCTGCAGATTTTCAAGGCATGACTGTTGCCGATAAATTAATTGAACAAACTGGTGTTATTGGTGAAAAATTAGAGATTAATGCTTTTGCTAAATTAGAAGCGCCATTTGTAGGGTCTTATATTCATGCTGGAAATAAAATTGCAACTTTAGTAGGGTTATCTGCTAATGTAGAAGGTGCAGACACTGCTGCAAAAGATGTTGCTATGCAAGCTGCTGCTATGAATCCTATTGCACTTAATGAAGATGGGGTTGATGCTTCAATTATCGAAAAAGAAATTGAAATTGCTAAAGATCAATTAAGAGCTGAAGGTAAACCAGAAGCTATGCTTGATAATATTGCTAAAGGAAAATTAAAACGTTTCTTTAAAGACAATACATTAGTAAATCAAGCATTTATTAAAGACAGTAAAATAAGTGTTGGCGATTACGTAAAGTCGTATGGCGATGTTAGTATCACTGCTTTTGAGCGTGTTGCTTTAGGGCAATAGTAATACTATAAATAAACTAAAAAAGCTTCGATAAATTATCGAAGCTTTTTTTATACCTAAATTCTAGGATTTCAATATAAGATATTGATTATATTTGCTAAAATCTTATTTTTAAAAATAGGAATCTCATAAATAAATTAATGAAATATAAAAGAATTCTTTTAAAATTGTCTGGCGAAGCCCTAATGGGAAACAGACAATATGGAATTGATCCAGAACGCTTAGCAGAATATGCTAAAGATATTAAACAAATTACAAGTTTAGGAGTAGAAGTTGCTATAGTTATTGGTGGTGGGAATATTTTTAGAGGCGTAGCTGGAGCAAGTAACGGTATGGATCGTGTTCAAGGTGATCATATGGGAATGCTTGCAACTGTTATTAATGGCTTAGCATTACAGAGCGCTTTAGAAGACACCAACGTTCCTACACGATTACAAAGTGCCATTAAAATTAATGAAGTTGCAGAGCCTTTTATAAGGAGAAAAGCAATGCGACATCTAGAAAAAGGACGTGTGGTAATTTTTGGAGGAGGGACAGGAAATCCATATTTCACTACCGATTCCGCTGCAGTATTAAGAGCCATAGAAATAGAAGCAGATGTAATTTTAAAAGGCACACGCGTAGATGGTATCTATAATACAGATCCAGAAAAAGACGCTGCTGCTGTGAAGTTTGATTCTATTAGCTTTGAAGATGTATTAAGAAAAGGGTTAAAAGTTATGGATACTACCGCTTTTACATTGAGTCAAGAAAATAAACTTCCAATTATTGTGTTTGATATGAATAAAAAAGGAAATTTACTAAAAGTAATCTCGGGAGAAAACATAGGAACAAAAGTTAATTTGTAACTGCTTTTGATTTACTTTTGGTTTATTACTATATAGCTTAAAAATATTAAAGATGAACGACGAATTACAATTTATTTTAGATACTGCTAAAGAAGCTATGGCAAATGCTTTAACGCATTTAGAAAAGCAATTTGTTAATATTAGAGCTGGAAAAGCAAGTCCTGCAATGTTAGGAAGTGTTATGGTAGACTATTATGGCTCTCAAACACCGTTATCTCAAGTTGCTAATGTAAATACCCCAGATGGACGAACAATAACTGTGCAACCATGGGAAAAAAGTATGCTACAAGAAATTGAAAGAGGTATTATGTTTGCCAATCTTGGATTTAACCCTATGAATAATGGCGAAAGCATTATTATTAATGTACCACCTCTTACAGAAGAAAGACGCCATGAATTAGCTAAACAAGCAAAAGCTGAAGCAGAAGAAGCAAAAATTGGCATAAGAAATGCTCGAAAAGATGCTAATAACGAAATTAAAAAAATGGATGATGTTTCTGAGGATGTGAAAGCAAATGCTGAAATGGACATTCAAGACATAACAAATACTCATATTAGTAAAGTCGATGAATTATTTCATAACAAAGAAAAAGAAATTATGACAGTTTAATAAGAAGCAACACTAAAGTTGCTTTTATTATGTTATATATTCAAATTATATTTTAGCTCCCTTTAATGAAATACTATTGGCTTTTTATTTTTATTTTCTTCCTTTGTGAAAGTCAAGCGCAGATTAAAAACCCTTCTCGTAAAGAAAAAACAGAAACCGATTCTATTAGGAAAGCAGAGTTTTTAAACAACATTGGTAATGGTTATTACCCTACAAAGTATATTAATATTGATCTTAGATATTTAATTAAATATAACCAATATGAAGGTTTTAGAACTGGATTAGGTGGTATTACAAATAATACATTCTCCAAAAATTTTAGATTAGAAGGCTATACTGTTTATGGATTTTTAGATCATACCTTTAAATATAGCTTTGGTGGTGGTTTTAGAGTTGCTAAAAAAACGAATACTTGGATTAACTTAAAGTATACTGATGATTTAGAGGAAACAGGAAGTTCAAACTTTTTAACAGATAAACGCTTCTTTCAGTTTTTTGAGCCACGCTTAATAAATATTAGTTTATTCCATAAAAATATATCTAAAGCCATTTCAATAGAACATCAGATAGGCTCAAAAATAGTAACCGAAACACAGCTTAGTGTAAATAAAATCAATCCAACGTATAACTACATCTTTAATTTAGGCACAAAAGGCAGTTTTTCGAATTTTGATTTAACAACAGCCAAAATATCCTTGCAATGGAGTCCTTTTAGTGTTTTTGAGTTTAGATCGAACAGCCTTAAAGAAACCAAAGTAGGTTATCCAAAATTCACTATACAATA
>JAADHG010000250.1 GCA_013151975.1 Chlorobiota bacterium
CAGACACAGATAGCAATGTTAAAATGGTGTGCAGTATTGTCGGACCAACAAATTTCACCGATCCTGCATATTTAAACAATACCAATCCAGAATTACAAGCGCTTATTGATTTGTATGGTGCAAATGCTACCATATCCTTTTTAGAAGAAGTAAGTCCATATCACAGAGCTACGGTAACTTCACCGCCTACTATATTGTTCTATGGAGGGCAAGATCCTTTAATACCTACAACACAAGGTACTGCAATGAGAGATAAATTGGTGGAACTTGGAGTAACTCAAGAATTTACTTTATACGAAAACGAAGGTCATGGATGGGATGGTGCTAATGCCATAGACACTTGGATAAAATTGAAAACTTTTATTGAAAATTATTTAGAGTAACTTGAATACATAGTTTATCCAATCACATCTAATTTTGCAAAACGCAATAGCAACTTTTTTATACCACCATTTTCAAAGTTTATTTCGGCTTTAATATCGGCCCCTTTACCTTCTATTTTAAGGATTTCGCCTTTTCCAAACCGCAAATGATTAACAATATTACCAACTACTAATTTGCTGTCAAATAAATTGGTGTTCCCATTAGTCTTCGGTATTGGCTTTAAATGCTTTGGTGTACTAATCTTTACTTTTTCAGGTGGGGATTTTGTTGCTTGTTTTTTATTAAATCTGTCTTTGCTAGCTGGTTTAAACCTAATTTTATTAGGTGCAATATCTCCAAAAATGCTAGCGTCTAGCATCGGATTAATGCGTCGTTCTTCAATTGGAGTTAATATCTCAATGTATTTATCTTCTATTTCTTCAATAAACCGACTAGGTTCTGCATCATTTAATCTTCCCCAACGATAACGGGATAAAGCGTATGTTAAATATGCTTGTTTCTCAGCTCTTGTAAGTGCGACATAAAACAAACGTCTTTCTTCTTCTAATTCACTACGTGTGTTCATACTCATTGCACTTGGAAATAAATCTTCCTCCAAACCAACAATAAACACATTAGGAAACTCCAATCCTTTAGCCATATGTATACTCATTAAAGCTACATGATTGGGATCACCTTTATCTGCATCCAAATCTGTCTCTAATGCTTTTGTTTCTAAAAACTCTGCTAATGAACTAGAAGAATCAACTATTTCCTTTTGCTCTTCTACAAAATCTTTAACACCATTAAGCAATTGCTCAATATTTTCCATTCGTGAAACCCCTTCAGGTGTGCCATCTTTATTAAATTCTTTTATTAAACCAGTAACTTTTATAACGTGCTCAGCTAATTCAAAAGCATTAGCTGTTTGGTTTATTACTTGAAAACTCGCAATCATAGTTACAAAATTTTGCAACTTTGTTCGCGTTCCAGAGTTAATATTGATATCTATTTTATCTAAATGCTGAAGGACTTCAAAAATGGATTTATTATATCCATTTGCAGCAACAATTAATCTATCAATAGTCGTTTGTCCTATTCCTCTTCCTGGAAAATTAATGATTCGCTTTAGCGCTTCTTCGTCTGAAGGATTTATAATTAAACGCAAATAAGACAATACATCCTTTATTTCCTTACGTTGGTAAAATGAAAGTCCACCATAAATTCTGTAAGGAATTTTACGATCCTTCAAAGCGGCTTCAATAGCTCTTGATTGTGCATTAGTTCTATAAAGTACCGCAAAATCACTATTCATTAACTGATTTTGCATTTTGCTTTCAAAAATAGTACTCGCCACATAACGTCCTTCATCTCCATCGGTTAAAGAGCGATGCACTTTTATTTTGGAACCCTCATCATTAGCTGTCCAAACCACCTTATCGAGTTTGGTTTCATTTTTATCGATAATAGAGTTAGCCGCGTTTACAATATTTTTTGTAGAACGGTAATTTTGTTCTAATCGAAATACTTTTACATCATCATAATCCTTCTGAAAATTGAGTATATTATTAATATTTGCGCCACGAAATGCATATATACTTTGGGCGTCATCGCCTACAACACAAATATTTTGAAACTTATCCGACAAAGCTCTAACAATTAAATATTGCGAATGATTGGTATCCTGATACTCATCAACCAAAATATATCGAAATCTATTTTGATATTTTGCCAATACCTCAGGGAAACGTGTTAACAACTCATTAGTTTTTAAAAGCAAATCGTCAAAATCCATAGCGCCAGCTTTAAAACAGCGTTCTACATATTCTTGATAAATATCTCCTAAACGTGGTCGCCTTGCCATAGCATCAGCTTCAATTAATTCAGGATTTTGAAGGTAAGCTTTAACTGTAATTAAACTATTTTTATATGAAGAAATGCGAGAATAAATTTGCTTGTATTTATACACCTCTTTGTCAAGATGCATTTCTTTTATTATTGAAGATATTAAACGCTGTGAATCTTGTGTATCATAAATAGTAAAATTACTTGGATAGCCCAATCTATCGGCTTCAAAACGCAAGATTTTAGCAAACACCGAATGGAATGTTCCCATCCAGATGTTTTTAGCTTCACTATCTCCAACAATGGTCGCAATACGTGCTTTCATTTCTTTGGCAGCCTTATTGGTAAAGGTTAAAGACAATATATTAAACGGATCTACACCTTGATTCATTAAATAAGCAATACGATATGTAAGCACACGTGTTTTACCAGAGCCTGCTCCAGCTATAACAATCATAGGGCCATCCTTTTGTAAAGTTGGGGCTAATTGTGCTTCGTTTAATTGATTTAAATAATTCTCCAAATTGCTCAATTTTAATGCGTGAATTTAGCTAATGTTAAGCGTATTTTTTAATGTAAATAGGATTAATTATAAACAATTCTAATTGCGATGCAGTGTATAATAAAAATTTAAATATCTTTAAGGCTAAAATTAAATTTCTCCATGAATAAATTACTACTTATTTTAGGAATCTGTTTCAGTATTTCCTTTCAAGCTACCGCACAAAACAAAAGAGTTAAAGGCGAAATCATTAAAGATTTTGGTGAATTTGCTATTGTTGAAAATCCAGATATTAAAACCGATACCGCTGCAACTTTTAAAGTTATTTTTGATGTTTCAAAATCATCCGAAAATAAAAATGTAATTAACAAATACATTGTTACTGCAGCACGATTTTTAAATATGCATGCTAATGATGGCATGAGCAAAGAACAGCTTAAAGCTGCAATGACCATTCATGCAAGTGCATGGCAAGACGTTTTAAATAATGATGCTTATAAAGAAAAATTTGGTGTTGATAATCCAAATTTAAAGCTCATAAACCAGTTAAGTGAAGCTGGAGTAGATATTATTTTATGTGGTCAAACTGCTGATTATAGAGGACTCAACAAAGACAATGTCATACCTAGCGTGAAATTTGCTCTATCAGCAATGACAGCCTTATTACAATACCAAAATAATGGCTACATATATATGAGATTCTAAAAAAACTAATAACAAATTATATATAAATAATAAATTAAACCAATGAAAAAACTAGTACTAACCATCGCAATTTTATCAAGCTATGTTGGATTTTCCCAACACAATCTTGACGCAGACGTTACAGCAATTGAATCTAAAGTCATCGAATGGCGTCGTTATTTTCATGAAAATCCTGAATTATCCAATCGCGAATTTAATACTGCAAAAAAAATCGCAGCACATTTAAAATCTCTTGGGCTAGATGTACAAACGGGAGTTGCGCACACAGGAGTTGTAGGTGTTTTAAAAGGGAATAATCCAGGGAAAGTATTGGCTTTAAGAGCAGATATTGATGCACTACCAGTTCCTGAAAGAGCAGATTTACCATTTAAATCTAAAGCAAAAGGCAAGTTTAGAGGCGAGGAAGTTCCTGTTATGCATGCTTGCGGACATGATACTCATATTGCTATTTTAATGGGTGTTGCAGAAATTATGTCTAAACACAAAGACAAAATAAATGGCACTATAAAGTTCATTTTTCAACCTGCAGAAGAAGGCGCCCCTCCAGGAGAAGAAGGTGGTGCGAAACTCATGGTAAGAGAAGGTGTGCTTGAAAATCCAAAAGTAGATGCTATTTTCGGGCTGCATATTGGCTCAGGGCAACCCATAAATACCATTGCATATAAATCAGGCGGGATCATGGCTGCAGTAAATAGCTTCGAAATTAATGTTAAAGGAAAACAAACACATGGTTCAAGACCTTGGGGAGGTATTGATCCTATTATGGCAAGTGTAAAAATAATTGATGGTTTACAAACGTTGGTAAGTCGTGAAATGGATCTAACTAATGAAGCTGTTGTGCTCTCCATTGGAAAAATTAAAAGCGGTATCCGATCTAATATTATTCCAGAATCGGCACAAATTATAGGTACATTACGTACTTTAAATTATGACATGCAAGCTAAAATTCAAAAACGTATGAAAGAGATGGTGCCAGCAATAGCAAAAGCTTATCGCGCAGAAGCTACTATAACTATAGACGAAGGTTACCCTATAACTTATAATGACCCTAGTTTAACGGCACAAATGTTACCATCATTAAAAGCAGCAGCAGGAGAGAAAAATGTATTTGAAATTAAAGCCATTACTGGAGCAGAAGATTTTTCGTTTTTTCAACAAAAAGTACCAGGTCTATATTTCTTTTTAGGCGGAATGACACCAGGAACAACAGAGGCATTCCCTCACCATACACCAGACTTTTTTATTGATGAAGATGGAATGTTATTAGGCGTAAAAACTTTTATACAATTATCTTTAGATTATTTAAATAATTAACTGATGAATTCTCTTTTGGATTTTTTATCCCATATACCATTGTGGTTATGGATTATTATTGTTTTAATAATAATAATCATAAGAGACATTATACAGAGGCATCATTCTATAAATCATAATTTCCCTCTTATTGGTCATTTTCGCTATATGCTAGAAAAAATTGGCCCTGAATTAAGACAATATCTAGTAGCAAATAATAGAGAAGAATTACCTTTTAATCGTATAGAGCGTAGTTGGATTTATGCCTCAGCAAAGCACGAAAACAACTATGAAGGCTTTGGTACAGATAGAGATATTTATGCGCATCAACACATATTTATAAATAATGCAATGATGCCTTTTCAAATAGGTGAAAATCATCCAAATGCAATTGATCATTGTTTTTTACCTTGTGCTAAAGTCATAGGATTTTATAATAAACGCCAAAAACCTTTCCGTCCTGCTTCAATAATTAATGTTTCCGCAATGAGTTTTGGTTCTCTTTCGGCTAAAGCTATTGAGTCTTTAAATAAAGGGGTGAAAATTGCTGGTGCATATCATAATACTGGCGAAGGTGGTCTATCTCCTTACCACAGTAATGGTGGCGATGTCATTTTTCAAAT
>JAADHG010000157.1 GCA_013151975.1 Chlorobiota bacterium
AATTTGTCCGCTTTACAATTACAAATCGTGTTTCGTTATTTTTTATAGTTTGAATACTTGCTGCTAAAATATCTAATTGGAAAATTTCAGCTGCCAAAATACTTGCAATAGCACCTATATTTTTTAGCCGCCCATCATGAATACGTTTTGCAACTTCGGCAGTGTCTTTATCTTCTACCAATTTAATATGTGGGTGCTTTTTAAAGAACTCTTTACATTGCAACAACGCCATTGGATGTGAATATACCTCTTTAATATCCTTAATATTTTGCCTAGGTAAAACCATTAAATTATGCTGAATGTCTAAATATTTTTCGCCAACAATATGTAATTGATGGCTATCTATTAACGCATAGTTAGGTATAATAGAACCTGCAATAGAATTCTCTATCGCCATAATCGCTGCATCACATTCTGTACTTAATAAACGCTCTACAACCTTATCGAATGTTAAACATTCTTTAGCTGAAATTTGTTTGTCAAAATATTGCTGTGACACAATATGATGGAACGATCCTTTTACACCTTGTATAGCTACCGATTTAATCACAATTTAGTTGTTTTTTATGAGATTCCAATCTTCATTGGAATTTGTTAAACAAACGTGTTGAACAAAAAAAGTCCCGATTTTACATCGAGACTTACAATTTAATTTATATCTATAAATTACATATATAACATCTCGCTCCTCTTGCTAAAAAAGAAATAAAACCAGCTATAATATGTAAAATTTGTTGTTTTCATCTTGTAAATGATTTGGCTAATGTAAATAATATTTTTACAAATCAAAGTACTAATGCCTATTTTTCGATATTTGACATAATTTTAAAGATTAATAGAGAATTCTATATTAATCCTGTTTAACCCATTATATTTTTTGAATAATATTTATTAGTTCGGTGAATCAAAATCCATGAATAGTAACTATTTAATGTTTATTTTTGATTAAATCTTTTTTATATGTCCATTAAAGTAGAACAGCTTACCAAAGTTTACGGAACTCAAAAAGCCTTGAATAATGTGTCCTTTGAAGTAAAGAAACCAGAAATAGTTGGTTTTTTAGGACCTAATGGCGCAGGAAAATCTACAATGATGAAGATTTTAACCACTTACATAAACGCCACTGAAGGTAGTGCTTCAGTTAATGGGCACGATGTTGTTACAAATACCAAAGCTGCACAACAAAGTGTTGGGTATTTACCAGAGCACAACCCCTTATATTTAGATATGTATGTGAGGGAATATTTAGCCTTTAATGCGCGTATTTATAATATTGACAGCGCACGTATCAATGACATTGTTGAGCTTACAGGACTTACTCCTGAAGCTCATAAAACTATTGGACAGCTCTCTAAAGGCTATCGGCAACGTGTAGGGCTCGCTAATGCTTTACTCCACAATCCTGATGTGCTTATTTTAGATGAACCAACAACAGGTTTAGACCCAAACCAATTGGTAGAAATTAGAGCTTTAATTAAAAACATTGGTAAAGAAAAAACAGTATTTCTTTCTACACACATTATGCAGGAAGTAGAAGCCATGTGCGACCGCGTTATTATTATAAATAAAGGCAAAATTGTAGCCGATAAAAAACTACATGAACTTAGAGAAAGCAAAGAACAAACCGTTATTGTTGAGTTTGATTATCGTGTAGAAGATGCTTTTTTAAAGCAATTACCTAAAGTTAAAACGGTTGTAAACACTCATGCTTTTGTATATGAAATCACTTTTACAACCTCTGAAGATATGCGCTCTTATGTATTTGACTTTGCCCATGATAACGATTTGAAAATTCTACAGCTTAACCAGAAAAACGCAAGTTTAGAGAGTTTGTTTAGAGAGTTAACTGCTGAGTAGTTAATCCTCAAAAATAAGCTGTCCTGTATAAAATTGCTCCACAGTAACAATTGGAGGTTGGTTAACGGCAATGACGTTTCCTGTACTTCGCAATTCTCCAGTAATAGATTGTTGCGGATTTACAACCATATCGTTACTACTTCTATGAAACACACTTACGTTTTGAGCAATGAGGTTTCTACCTTCAAAACGGCTCGCTCCTGCAAAAAAGCCAACATTTAAATTTTCAACTTGTCCTGAAATATAAAAAAAGGAAATATTATTGGCTACAACTCTTAACCGAGTGCTGTTTATTTCTAATCTAAAATCGCCAACGGTAAAACTATCTGGAGCATTAAAGTCTTCTGAGATTAATGTTAAGTCATTATAATTTAAGACACCTTGAGAAGAAATATCGTACTGTGTCGAGCTTCTTATTTCAACTATGTTTGGCGCGGTAACATATATTTTAGTTATCCCAAAATCTCGAACATAATTGCAGGTGTTGTTATCTGTTAACTGCAAAACGTCATCAACAACCAATACTTCAACATCATTCATTAAATTTTTTCCTGTTTCAATAATGACTTGATATGTTATTCCTTCTGTTAGTATGAGTTCTATATCACGATTTACCAAAATCTTTGTAAATGCACCAACAGTAACTTCCTGTTGAATAATTGGACCTGAAGTTTGGAAACAATCATTAGCGTCTTCACTATTGCAAGCAAAAACAAGTAGTATTGATAGTATGTATACTGCTTTTTTCACAACCTAATTCCTATACCAAGTTCAACTGCTTCTGCTTTTGCTCCATGTGCTTTTACTGTAATGGCACCAAACCATTTGTCTCCAAAATAGCGCTTTAATCCCGCTCTAGCATATGTTCTTCCTTCAAAATCATAAGGATAATACACGTAATAGCCAAACTGTGTTATTATGGATATTTTATTAATAAATAATTCATGTCCAACAAATAAACTCACCCGTTTGTAATCGGTGTTTCCATCTTCATTCCGATCTGGAAAGGATACAGCGTTAAACTTAATAAGCTCTTTTAAAAAATTGGAAAAGAAAACCTCTGTACCAAACTGAAAAGCACTTTTATAATTAATACGCTTATCTGCATAAGCTGAAAAAATATAAAACGGAAACTGACCACTCCCAATAATATCACTGCTATTAACGCCGCTTCTAAATACAATATTATACCTTATGGGTTCTGTGAATTTTTCTTTGCCATCTGGAATGATATAATCTGGTTCTTCTTCAGATAAATTATAAGTTAACCCAGCACTAAGTGTAATTGAATTAATACTTGTATTAGGTGCTTTTACATTTGCATTAGAATAGTGAATTATAGACAAGCCTGCTTGAACTCCAATATTATCAATAATACGTTCTTTTTTATAATTAAGCATTAGATAAGTACTACTTAAAAACCTAGAACCAAAAGCAATATTTTTAGGATTGTCTATCTTATCATACGGATTTGTCGTAAAAGCTATTCCTTGACCTACACGAAACATTAAATGTCGTTTAAAAAAATAGAAGTTATAATGTGCATACAACCCAAAATTATTTCCTAAAACGTCGTTCTTTAAATTCTGATAGGTAAAAGACACACCATAATCAGGAAAATTATAGCGTTGCTCCCAAGCTTCATTTCCAAATGTTTTTTTATTCCAACTTAAAATAACACCTTCAGGGTGACCTTTAATTAAATGAAGAATACTATTGTTGTGTAACGCAATATTCCCTTTAAAATAATTAATATCTATATAGGAAGAATTTTCCTGTTCTTGTGCAAAAGTTAGAACACTAAAAACAAAAAAAATGTAGGTTAAAAATGGCCTCATTAACTAATTACTTGTATAACAAAAGTAATAGAATAATTAAAATAACTGTGAAGCAATGGCTTTTATATTATCACTTTTCCCCATAGAGTAGTAATGCAACACTGGAATTCCTGCCTTTTGAAGCTCTTTGGATTGTTGTACACACCATTCAATACCTACTTGACGCACCTGAGCATTATCTTTACATCTTACAATTTCCATAATTAATGCTTCTGGCAAATCCACATGAAATCGATGTGGAATTAAATTTAACTGCTTTTTTGTGGCAATAGGTTTTAATCCTGGAATAATGGGAACAGTAATCCCTTCTTTTCGGCATTTATCTACAAACTCAAAATATTTCTGATTATCAAAAAACATTTGTGTCACTATATAAGTCGCTCCATTTTTAATCTTCCTTTTTAAAAAATGAATATCACTTTCTAAACTTGGTGCTTCCATGTGCTTTTCAGGATATGCCGCAACTCCAGTACAAAAATTAGTAGATGCTGTGTTTTGTAAATCTTCATCTAGATAAACTCCTTTATTCAAGTCTTCAATTTGCGAGACTAAGTCACAGGCATAAACATGTCCTTCTTTTTCTGGTTTAAAATACGTTTCGCTTTTAACAGCGTCTCCTCGTAATGCCATAACGTTTTGAATACCTAAAAAATCTAAATCTATCAAGAAATTTTCGGTGTCTTCTTTAGTAAAACCTCCACATAAAATATGCGGAATAGCATCTACCTTATATTTATTTTGAATTGCAGCACAAATTCCAACAGTACCTGGTCGCTTTCTAACAACTTGCTTTTTTAATAATCCATTTTCTTGTTCTTTGAAGACATATTCTTCTCTGTGATAAGTAACGTCAATAAATGGCGGTTTAAATTCCATTAACGGATCAATATTATCAAAAATAGATTGTATGTGTTGCCCTTTTAAAGGCGGTAAAATTTCGAAAGAAAACTGTGTCTTTCCGTTTGCTTTTTTTATGTGTTCTGTTACTTTCATATTTATTTCCTGCGAAAGCAGGAATCTTATTAATGTTAATTTTTATTATATGAGATACTGAAACAAGTTCAGCATGACAAATAATCACTCAGCCAAATTCGGGTTTAACCACTTTCTTGCTTCATCAATATTTATATGTCGTCTTTTACTATAATCTATTAATTGGTCTTCAGTAATCTTTCCTAAACCAAAATATTTGGAGTCTTTATTTGCAAAATAATAACCACTCACACTCGCTGCTGGCCACATTGCCAAACTTTCTGTAAGTTTAACGCCAATAGCTTCCTCAACTTTTAAAATCTTCCAGATGGTTTTCTTCTCTAAATGGTCTGGACATGCTGGATAACCAGGTGCTGGACGAATACCTTTATAGGATTCTTTAATCAATTCGTCATTAGATAAGTTCTCGTTTAAAGCATAACTCCAATGATTGGTTCTCACTTCTTTATGCAAATACTCGGCAAACGCTTCAGCTAATCGGTCGGCTAAAGCTTTTATCATTATTGCATTATAATCATCGTGATTGGCTTCA
>JAADHG010000268.1 GCA_013151975.1 Chlorobiota bacterium
GAGACTATAGTAATCTTGGGGCAGGTGTTGCAGGTTTGGTATTGGAATCGATTACAGGCAAATCTCTTGCGGACTTTTCTTCTGAAGAAATTTTCAACCCACTAGAAATGAAACATACAAGTTGGCGTTTGGTTGATATTGACTTGGATGCATTGGCCACACGTTATAATGTAAAACAATGTGTTCCGTATTTTCACTTATGTGCAGATGTAAACTCTCCTAAAACCAACTTTTTAATTTCAAAAATTTTCAACCCCCCATTTGAAAACAAGAGTTTTATAGAATACCCTCATTATGGAAATCCACAATATCCAGATGGCGGTCTCAATACTAGTATTTATGATTTGACAAGATTGATTAAAACACTACTCAATAATGGAAAGTATAAAGACTATAGCTTGTTATCTGAAGATTCTTTTAAAGAAATGTTTAGTCTCCAACTACCAGAATCTTTATCTACGAGACAACGCTTTTTCTGGAGAGATAATAGAGAGGGATTGACGGGGCATTCAGGCTCTGATCTTGGAGTTTTTACTAATGCTTATTTTGATTTAGAAAAACAAAATGCTGTAATTATATTGATGAATAGAGATGTTGATGCTATTACAGAGCAAGCTATGAATGACATAAGAGATATGCTGTTAAATTATAATCTATAGAACATAAACTTATAATTTTAAACAGAAGTGAAAATATTCGATTCCCATTTCCATATCATCAATCCAAGATTCCCATTAGTGAAAAATAATGGGTACTTACCACCCGAATTTACAGTGGAAAACTATCTGGATAAGGTTAAAGATTTTGGAATTATTGGAGGGGCTATTGTTTCAGGTTCGTTTCAGGCTTTTGATTATGGGTATCTAAGAGACTCACTAAAAAGATTGGGGAAAAGATTTGTAGGAGTCGCAAATATACCAATGGGAATAAATCAAAAAGAATTAGATCGATTAAATGATATGAACATCGTTGCCGTAAGGTTTAATCTTAAACGAGGTGGTTCTGAAAAGAAAGAAAATTTGATTAAACTTTCAAATCAACTTTATGATAAGTATGGTTGGCACACAGAATTATATATTGACAGTAAAGACTTGAAAGAACTGAATCCAATACTAATGGAAATCCAAAAATTTTCAATTGACCATTTAGGTCTATCAAAGAAAGGTCTAACAGACTTATATCATTGGGTAGAAAAAGGTATAAAAGTCAAGGTAACAGGGTTTGGTCGAATTGATTTTGACCCTCTACCAGTTATAAAATATATATATGAAATAGATCCTAATTGCTTAATGTTTGGAACAGATTTACCATCGACAAGGGCAAAAGCAGCTTTTTCAAATAAAGACATAAATTTGATAAAGGACAATTTTAATAAAGAAGAACAAGAAAAAATATTCTTTAGAAACGTAGAAAAATGGTATAGAAAATGAACTATCGTTATCAATGAATGAAGACAGTAAAACTAAATGAAACAAATGACTAAAGAATTATCGAAACGTAAAGAAGCTTGGAAAACAATCCTTATTTTCCTAACCATTGTTACTGTTATAAGCACACCCTTTCATTATGCAATAGTTAATTTATATCCTTCTCGAATATATGTTGGTGCACTCATGTGGTGTCCAGCAATAGCTGCAATAATCACAATGAAACTGAAAGGACGGTCAGTTTCTTCTCTAAATTGGGGTTGGGGAAATTGGAAATATATTCGCTTATCTTATTTTGTTCCTACCTTATATGTCATAATTACTTATATACTCATCTGGCTTTTTGGATTAGGAGGTTTACCTAATGAAGAAATAATTTTAGAATGGGCTAAAGAACTCGGATTAGTTGGTATAGGAACATTAAATCCAATATTTATAGTAATTATTGCTGTTATCTTATTAGGAACCATAGGCGTCATAAGAGCAATGGCAACAACTTTAGGAGAAGAAATAGGATGGCGCGGTTTTTTTATCTATGAATTAAGAAAGGTGCTTTCTTTTACCAATGTTTCCCTTTTTAGTGGATTTATCTGGGCATTCTGGCATTGGCCAATATTATTATATTACAGCAAAAATGTCACTTTGGAATTTATTACTTTTTTTGTTTTTGTAATTTCAATGTCATTTATTATGACCTACTACACTTTTAAGTCTAAAAGTTTATGGCCGGCAGTAATATTTCATGCTGTAAGCAATGTATACATCCAGAAAATATTTCCTCCTTTAACAACAAAAATTGAAGGCAGCGAACATTGGCTTGGTGAAAACGGAATTATGTTTGCCATTGTGACTTTTGTCTTTGGGATTTACTATTGGAGAAAAGCTGTTAAAGAAAATTTGTGAATCGGAAAAAACACAGCACCTAACAAAATATAAAAAAATTATTATCTAATTATATGTAACCCACATAAGCAGGAAATCGTCTTATCTCAGGTATTCTAAATATTTAATAGGAAAATAAAGATATGTATCAAAAATGTGAAAAAAAATTGCCAATTAACTTATTAGTTGTAACATTTTTAATGTTGGCACAAGTTCCCGATGTGAAAGCGCAAGAGAATGAAGTTTCTTTGTTTACTATAGAACAATTTTTATTTAAAACCGAAAATGGAGACAATATTAAAGCCGAGAAAGGCATACTTTATGTGCCTGAAAACCGAAATAATTCCAACAGTAGATTAATACCAATTAATTTTATCAGATTTAAGAGTTTATCAAAAAACCCAGGATCGCCAATAGTTTATTTGGCAGGTGGTCCAGGAGGATCAGGTATTCAAGTAGCCAATGGTAATTACCATTCATTATTTGAGCCAATGCTAGAAGTGGCAGATGTAATTGTTTTTGACCAACGAGGAACAGGAGAGCAGAGTATGGTATGTCCAGATAAAATATTTTTACCGATGGATAGATCTGCAAACCGTAATGAAATGTTAGATATTTTTATTAAAGGATCTTTGAAATGTAAAGAATACTGGGAAAGTAAAGGGTATGATTTAAGTGGCTATACTACAGTAGAGAGTGCTCATGACGTAGATGAATTACGCAAGGCATTAGGAATTAAAAAAATTAGCCTTATAGGTTCTAGTTATGGAAGTCATTATGCGCTAGCAATATTAAAATTACATGAAAATAGTATTGATAGAGTTGTTATTGCAGGAATAGAAGGACTAAACCACACACTAAAACTCCCCAGTAGTTATGATCGTCACCTTGAGGATCTTAATAATCTCGTTCAATTAGACTCTAAATTGAGTGGCAAAATCCCAGATTTAAAAGAAATGTTAAGAGAGGTTCTTCAACAACTAGAAAAAGAACCAAAACACGTAATAATTGTTGATAAGAAAAGTGGAGAGAATATTGAGGTCGTTATTGGAAAATTTGAAGTTCAATTATTGATTTCTTCCCTATCAGGTAGAAGGTCTTTGGGAATTATTCCTGCCATGATTTACAATTTGCACCGAGGTGATTTTACAGATTTTGCTACAATGATTAACAGGCTTAAAAGAAAAGGGTTATCACTTTCTGCCATGACTGTTATGATGGATGGTGCTTCTAGTGCCTCAAAAGCAAGACTAAAACAAATTAGCAACGAAGCAAAAACGAGCCTCTTTGGTCAGGTTATGAATTTTCCTTTCCCAGAGGTTGGCAATGCATGGGGTGCTCCAGACTTAGGAGATACTTATCGCGCTCCTATTAAATCGAAATGCCAAATTCTAATTATTAGTGGAACAATGGATGCGCGAACCCCAATTTTAAATGGTGAAGAAACTGCAAAAAAACTCTCTAACAGTCAACAACTAATTGTTAAAGGTGCCTACCATCCTCCGTCATTCACCGACAAGAACATTCAAGAAAGAATTATTAATTTTCTTAAGGGGCAACCATTTTCAATCTTGCCAATTGAGGGGTCTAAAATTAATTTTAAGGCAATTGATTAAGTTTTAAAAAAAGAAGTAAGAAACATAAAGTAAAAGTATTAAATATCAAATGACACACAAACCTTTATACATACCACTACTCCATATTACTGTTTAGACTTTCTTACACTAACTAGTCCTGTCATTTTTATTAATAGTCGCTATAAATATTTAAACAAACTAATTCTAAAAAAGCTGTCGTTATTAAAATTGCTTAGTATTATTTCTTTTGCATTAATATTACTAAATAACCGTCCTTCAATTTCTAGTTTCAAACTTTCTCCAAGACGTCGAGAAGCTTCAATACTAAAAATTTTACTGTTATTATTAAGGTCGGTAATTCCACCTAAAAGTATCTCAGTGCTTTGTACATCATTAAACGCAATACGGCTACCAAAAAACACATCATTTTGCAAAGCATTTAAGGCCAATTCATCACGTTCATCGTATAAATATTCACCAATTAAACCAACATCGATGCCTGTATTTTTAATATTACTTATAGTAAACTCTAAACCTGCAACTAAAGCCAAAAAATCCTGTGATTTACTAGACCTATAAATAGATTCCAGTTTCCATAAAAAGGCATTATGCGTTACCTGAAGATCTAATCCTGTTTGATTAATTACTGGATAAAAGGCGTTTATATTCCCAAGAGCATCAAACTCATAAAAAGGTTCACGACCAGTACCATAAAAGTGAGAAAGACCAAGATCAAAAATAGTCCAGCTATGACTATATCTAATGGCTAAATCCTGTCGCCACTCTTTAGCACTACTCTCGTAACCTACATCATCTCTATCTATAATTATAGGAAACCGAAAGCGTCCTTTTTCTCCAGCAAATGTTCGTTTTCTATGATAAGGCAAATAGAACAGATCGAAAGTTCCGAAATTAGTGTTCAAGGAAAATTGCACCATGGGTTGTCCTAGCTTTTGTTCGCCATCAAAACTTTCAACAGCATCGGTTTGGTTAATAATATCCACCAAGTGATTACTCTCTGTAACACCCCAATATATTTTTTTGAGACCAATACTTAATTCCCAATTGTTTTTGGCTTTTTGATAATACAGTTCTCTTATATCCCAATTTGTGCGCTCAGGATCTACATCTAACCTGAAAAAACCTTTAAAATTAATACTTTCGTAACCATCATTCCATTCTGCACTATATTCTGGACGTATAGCAAACGATGGGAAATTATCTTTTTGTCCCGAAAAAGAGGCGTCGTCAAAATAACCATTATAACTAGCTTCTAGCTCTAACTCAAAATCGTGAGTTACTTTGTTTTGCTTATT
>JAADHG010000233.1 GCA_013151975.1 Chlorobiota bacterium
GCCCATTCTAAAGAAGTATTCCCTCCCGCAGAAAACAACGCAACATCTGGTTTCATAGATACCGCATCATCTAAACTCACAATTTTATAGGGTTTTCCTTTATAATCAATAGTTTTTCCAACGCTTCTCTCCGAAGCCACAAGAATCAATTTAGTTATAGGGAAATTACGTTCTTCAAGAACTCTTAACATTACATTGCCTACCATTCCGGTAGCGCCAACAACAGCTACTATCATATTGAAAAAATTAAAAAGCAAAATTAACTATTAATTTATTTTAACGGTATAATAATAATGTAAAAAATCCCATAGTTTTAATTAAATATGGGATTTTATCAGTTTAATTTTAAGAAATATTTATTTTTTCAATAAATCTCTAATTTCAGTAAGTAAATCTTCTTGTGTTGGTCCTGCTGGAGGAGCTTCAGGAGCAGGTTCTTCTTTCTTTTTCATGTTGTTAACGCCTTTAATAACCATAAACATTACAAAAGCAACAATAATGAAGTCGATAAGATTTGTGAGGAAATCTCCCCACAAAATAGCAACTTCTCCTGCAGTTTTTCCGGCTTCATCTAAAAGGCCTTCTTTAATAATCCATTTTTGATCTTTGAAATCTGATTTAAAAATCAAACCAATTAAAGGCGAAACAATTCCCCCGGTAAATGATGACACCACTTTATTGAAAGCAGCACCCATAACAAAAGCTACGGCAATGTCAACTAAGTTGCCTTTCATGGCAAACTCTTTAAATTCTTTTAGCATAATCTAAGATATTAGTTAATAGGCCTCTAAAATAACTAAAAAAGACAAATGTTAAAAAAAACTTAAAGAATTATTTTATGATGTTACGTTTAATACGTCTTGAAATTGAAGTAATTATTTCGTAGGAAATAGTATTTGCTGTTGACGCAAAATCTTCAGCGGTAGTATTTTTATCAAAAACAATAACTTCATCACCTTCTTTACAATCTATATTTGTAATATCCACCATAATCATATCCATACACACATTACCAATAATAAACGCTTTTTGGTTATTGATGGTTACAAAGCCATTACCATTACCATATTGCCTGCCAATACCATCGGCATGACCAATAGGAATAGTCGCCGTTTTTATAAATGAATCACTTATATAAGCACGGTTGTAGCCAACAGTTTCCCCTTTTTCAATACGGTGAATTTGCGAGATTATTGATTTTAAAGTTGCAATGGGTTTTAAAAACTTGTTTTCATGTGCTGAATTTCCAAAACCATACAGGCCAATACCACTTCTTACCATATCAAAATGTGCTTCAGGATAATTTAATAATCCAGAGGTGTTGCACATATGAAGCATTGGAGTATAACCAATTTCACTTATAAAATCTTGAGCAATTGTTTTAAACGTTTTAATTTGATTTAAGGTGAATTCTGTTTCATTAAGATCTTCACTTGCTGCCAGATGAGAGAATATAGAATTTACTTTTACCACTTCTGTATCTTGTAATTTTGAAATAATATAATTCGCATCACTTTCCCAAAACCCAAGTCTATTTAAACCAGTATTAAATTTTATATGAACAGGATAATTGGTTTGCTTTTCTGTTGTAGCGATTGCTATAAATTCATTTAAAACTTTAGCGCTATATAAACTAGGCTCAAGACAGTGTTTAATTAAGGATTTAAAATTTACAGGCTGAGGATGTAATACTAAAATAGGTTTAGTAATTCCTGCTTCACGCAACGCAACCCCTTCATTTGTGTAAGCAACAGCAAGATAATCTACATCGAGATGTTGTAAATGCTTTGCTACAACACAAGCATCACTACCATAAGCAAAAGCTTTTACAACAGCCATAAATTTAACGTTGTTACTAAGTTTTGATTTTAGGTAATCAAAATTATTGGTAAGTGCTTTTAGGTCTAATTCAAGTATAGTTTCAAGAGCTTTAGGCATTTGCTTTTTTTACTTTTGGAGGAATTTCTTCAGCATCAGTAACTTTCATGTTTCTTACTTTATCTCTAAGCATTGCTTTGTAATACGCAGCCCTACTTAAAGGCTCATATTCGTCTACTTCGCCAAGAAGTACAAGCTCGTCACTTTTTGCTTTTCTATAGCTGTATTGTGCTAAATTCCCAGTTCTTGTACAAACCGCATGCACTTTGGTGACATACTCGGCAGTTGCCATTAGACTTGGCATTGGCCCAAAAGGATTGCCTTTAAAATCCATATCTAATCCAGCTACAATTACACGAATACCTTTGTTGGCAAGATCGTTACAAACGCGAACAATTTCATCATCAAAAAACTGCGCTTCATCAATGCCTACAACATCACAACCATCTGCAAGAATTGGAATATTTGCCGCAGCAGGAACAGGTGTAGAACGAATTTCATTGGCGTCATGAGACACAACCATTTCATCATCATAACGCACATCGACAGCAGGCTTAAAAATCTCGACTTTTTGCCTTGCAAATTTTGCGCGTTTGAGCCTGCGAATCAATTCTTCGGTTTTTCCAGAGAACATGGATCCGCAAATAACTTCAATCCATCCAAATTGTTCTTTATGATTTACTGTATTTTCAAGAAACATTTCGTAATTTTAACACTAAAACAAAGCTAATATTCGTTTGTATAAAGGTGGCGTAAATTTATTAAAAATCAAAAGCCAAAATTGCAAATAATTTATAAGTTATAAAACCAAAACGGTTATAATAGTTATTAACCGAATTGGGGTATAATTATTGTAATTACGATAATTGAAAAAACACTAAAAATAAGATCATGAAAAAGAAGCTAGAATCAGAGTTAATAAGTATTGCACATAGAATTCTGAAGTTAAAAAGTAAAGAAGATGTTTTTAAAATGCACGCACAGGTTGAAGCCTTGTACGAAAAATTGACGGTTTTAAAATTTGCACACGAAAATTTTGAAGACGATATGCCAATTGTTGGAAGTGACTCCTCTTTTTTCGGAATGTTGGATGAAGCCTTTAATAATAAGGTAAGTGATACTATTGAGGTTGAAGACAAAATTTATATTAATCTTGACGAAGCCGAAGACGATGGTATTATGGAGCCAGCTACGGAAAAGATTAAAGATTTAGTTGCGCAAATGCATGACGAATCGCAAGACGTAGATGAACTTTTAGAAAAAGTGTTGCCACAGCAACAGTATAATAAGAATGATTTTGAAGAATTAACAGCAGGCTTTAGGGATATTCCTGTTTTTGAACCTGTTACTAAAACAAAGAATCACATAAAAGAAGACGCTAAAAAATCATTAAACGATACTTTAAAAGGACAAGGGCTAACCATTGGACTTAACGACAAATTAGCGTTTATCAAGCACTTATTTGATGGGAATAGTAAAGATTTTGAGCGTGTATTATCTCAAATTAATACTTCGGAAACCATTAACGAAGCTAAGATATTAATTCAGGATATTATTAAACCAGACTACAACCATTGGGAAGGGAAAGAAGAATTTGAAGAACGCTTTATAGAAATTATTGAAAGCAAATTTAATTAAGTAGATTCCCATTTTCATGGGAAATATTATGAGCAAACTCTACATTGTACCAACACCTATTGGTAATTTAAAGGATATTACATTAAGAGCTATTGAAGTTTTAAAAACGGTCGATTTAATTTTAGCCGAAGACACAAGAACTTCAGGAAAATTACTCAAGCATTTTGAGATTAATACACCATCTCAATCACACCATATGCATAACGAACACAAAACAGTTGAAAATTTAGTGCAGAAATTACAAACAGGAACAACTATTGCACTTATAAGTGATGCGGGTACACCTGCCATTTCCGACCCCGGATTTTTACTTACAAGAGCTTGTATAGAAAACAATATAGAGGTTGAATGCTTACCAGGAGCGACAGCTTTTGTGCCGGCATTAGTAAACTCTGGATTACCCAACGATAAATTTGTGTTTGAAGGATTCCTTCCAGTAAAAAAAGGAAGACAAACACGATTAAAGCTTCTAGCCGAAGAAACCAGAACTATAATTTTTTATGAATCGCCTCATAAACTCATTAAAACACTTACCCATTTTTGCGAATACTTTGGCGAAGACAGGCAGGTTTCAGTATCCAGAGAGCTTACAAAACTCTATGAAGAAACTATTCGCGGCACAGTAAAAGAAGTATTAGCACATTACACAAATAAACCACCAAAAGGGGAGATTGTAATTGTAGTTGCGGGTAATAAATAATGGAAAACCTCCTTTATGATATAAGACAATGCAATATCTGTTCAGAACACTTACAGTTTGGACCACGACCTGTAGTATCGGCTCACCCAGATTCTAAAATTGTGATTATTGGTCAAGCACCTGGGACAAAAGTGCATAATTCTGGAATCCCTTGGGATGATGCTAGTGGCAAACAATTACGTAAGTGGTTAAAGGTATCTGACGACGATTTTTATGACGACACCAAATTTGCTATTGTACCCATGGGGTTTTGTTATCCAGGAAAAGGAACAACAGGCGATTTACCTCCACGACCCGAATGTGCCCCTCAATGGCACAATTTACTTTTTAACAACATGCCTAATTTAGAATTAGTGATTTTAATAGGTATGTATGCCCAAAAGTATTATTTACAAAAAGCGGTAAAGAAAGCCTTAACCGAAACAGTTGCTAGTTATAAAACCTACTTACCAAAATATTTTGTGTTGCCACACTCTTCACCACGCAATCGGTTTTGGTTAACCAAGAATCCTTGGTTTGATGATGACGTTGTACCTGAGTTGCAGCAAAAAATAAAGCGTTTATTAACACAGCTCTAGTATCGATAGAAGATAAGGAACTCTTTATTTTAAAAAACATTAAATTCTCTGGCTATTAATGCAATTCCAATCATAATAAAACCAATACCACCAATTCCTATTTGGAAAGTAAATCCACCTTGTTTCTTTTTTAGAGTAATTTCATTTGCTAATTTTATAAAATAAACACCCAAAATAATAAGTGAAACACCCAAAATAATAAGTGAAACACCCAAAATAATAAGTGAAACACCTAAAATAATATTTAAAAAGCCCATATAATGTGTCTAAATGATGATTTAATCCAATTTATCTAAAAGCGAAGCGCTCTAATATCTAACAGCGAAGCGGTCTAGGATTCCTGCTTTCGCAGGAATTACACATGCTTTCCTTTTTCCCAACCATGTTTCCCAAGATATTGTTCCCAAGATATTGTTCTCCGCTTTCAACAGCACCATCTTCAATGCTTGTACCCATACTATCGTTCCAACGGTTTAGGTAACCAAATAAGGAAATAACCCCAAGCATTTCCACAATTTCGCCTTCGTTCCAGTGTTCATACAAGCGTTTTTTAATATCTTCATCTACTGCATTTGGTACTAAACTAGCTGCTAAACTAAAATCTAAAGCAGCACGCTCGGCGTCGTTAAACGCAGGGTGTGTACGGTATTCCCAAATATTATCCAATTGTTCTTGTTCTGCGCCATAGCGTTCGGCAGCTCTTATGGCGTGTGCTTGACAATAACGGCATCCAGAAGAATTGCTACTTACCCATGCAATCATACGTTTTAAGGCTGGGGTAACTCTACCTTCGTTTGCCATAACGGCTTTATTTAGGTTGATAAAAGCTTTAGAAATTGCTGGACGGTGCTGCATGGTGAGTACAGAATTTGGACAAAATCCAAGCGTTTCATTAAAGAATTCTGCGAGTTCTCTAGTTTCAGAATCATGGTCGGCAGATAATGGTGTGACTAATGGCATAGTATTTTTTTTAGTAGTATTTTTGATACAGCAAGAAATATCCAGAGCAAAAACTGATGTTAAAAGAAATTATTATTTTAGATATTACTTGTGTTCTATTTCAAAAAATTATTATACACACAAGAAACAAAAAAAACTTTAAATATGGTTGATAAAATCACAACACAATGGAAAGGAAAAATGATTTTTGAATCTGACAATCCTAGAGGAACATTAATGATGGATGCTTCTGAGGAATTTGGTGGTACCAACTCAGGATTAGCTCCTAAGGCAATGATGTTATCATCTTTGGCAGGTTGCTCTGGACTAGATGTTGTTTCTGTTTTAAATAAGATGAAAGTAAAGATCGATGATTTTAAAATGGTAGTTGAAGGCGAACTCACCGAAGAACACCCAAAATATTACCACAAAGTAACTGTTGATTATCATTTTTATGGTAAAGATTTAAAAGAAGGCAAAATTAAAAAGGCGGTTGATTTATCTGTTGAGAGGTATTGTGGTGTTATGGAAATGTTTCGCCATTTTGCGACAGTAAAAACGGCTATTCATTATCATAACAAATAATTCAATGTCATGTTGAGCGCAGTCGAAACATCTTGGTAATAAAACTGAGATTCTTCATCTCTAACTCTTGGGATTCTGAATGACAACTTATACTAAAAAGCACAAATGCGGTGGACTCTTAAACCCAAACCAGAAGCTAAAAAAGTAAAAGGCTTGCAAAAAGCATTGCAAGTTGATGAAGTTACAGCAACACTGTTACTGCAACGGGGCATCGAAACTTATGAAGAGGCAAAAACCTTTTTTCGTCCAAGTTTTGAGGATTTACACGATCCATTCTTGATGAAAGATATGGATAAAGCGGTTGTCAGAATTGAAAACGCTATTACGAATAACGAAAACATTTTAGTATATGGTGATTATGATGTAGATGGCACAACTTCTGTTGCACTACTATCATCGTATTTAAAATCGAAAACAGATAATATTGCTACATATATTCCCGACCGATATGATGAAGGTTACGGCATTTCATATAAAGGCATTGACTTTGCAGTTGACAATGATTTTTCGTTAATTATTGCCCTAGATTGTGGTATAAAAGCTATTGATAAAGTAGCTTATGCCAAAGAAAAGGGAGTAGATTTTATTATTTGTGACCACCATAGACCTGGAAATAGTATACCGGATGCTGTCGCAGTTTTAGATCCAAAACGAGACGATTGTGTATACCCTTATAAAGAACTCTGTGGTTGTGGCGTTGGATTTAAACTCGTTCAAGCATTAGCTTCAAAAGACGGCAAAACAATTGAAGATTTAGTAGAATATTTGGATTTGGTAGCCACAGCTATTGGCGCAGACATTGTACCAATAACAGGAGAGAATAGAGCATTGGCTTATTTTGGCTTGCAAGTAATTAATGAAAACCCACGCATGGGTTTCAAAACCATTATTCAACAATTAAAAAAGGATAAACTCACCATTACAGATGTGGTTTTTACTATTGCACCTCGCATAAATGCTGCAGGACGTATGAAAC
>JAADHG010000242.1 GCA_013151975.1 Chlorobiota bacterium
ATAAGCGGAGTACTAAAAATAAATGGATAATTCTTATATCTGATGGAAAGCCTAATGATTATGATAAATATGAAGGAAAATATGGTATCAACGATGTAAAACAAGCATTAAGAGAATTGAATGAGCGACAAATTAATTCTTACGCTTTAGCAATTGAGGCACAGGCAAAATACTATTTACCTCAAATGTTTGGACAAAATCATTATCAAATTTTAACAACTCCAGTTGAGTTATTAGAATCGTTAGTAAAATTGTATGAAAAAATTAAGCATCAAAACTAGAGTTTGTAAAAATGAGTAATGCTAAAAAAAATATTATAGTAATATCAACCTTAATAGTAATCTTTAGTATTTATAACTTTTCTGTGTATAACTTAAGAGATTACAAACAACCAGTAAAGCTATCTTCAAAAGCAATACAAGGACAGCAGCTTTGGCAAGAAAACAATTGCTGGTCTTGTCATCAAATCTATGGTCTTGGAGGATATTTAGGGCCAGATTTAACCAATACTTTTTCTAATCCAAAGAAAGGGAAAGAGTATATTAAGACATTTTTAAATAGTGGTATTAAGTCAATGCCAAAATTCAATTTTTCTGAAGATGAGAAAGAGTCTATAGCTATATTTTTGAAATATATTGATAGTACAGGATATTATCCGAATTACGAAGCAAATTTTAAACTAAACGGCTGGGTAGAATTAAAGTATAAAGATGAAGAATAAAACGGCGTTACTATTTTTAATATTGGCACTTACTGCTTTATTGATAGGTGTTTTTTTTGGATTACTGGCAGCATTACAATATATAATTCCAGATTTATTAAAGGACTATATTCCGTTTAATAAAGTGCGCCCTTTTCATGTAACTTCAACAATTTCTTGGATTGTACTTTGTGCTACTGGAAGCATCTATTTTTTTATAACGCAAATAGAGCATCTGAAACTGTTTTCCAGCAAATTAATACATACACATTTCATTATTTTTATAGTTACAGGAATTGGAATTTATGTGTCTTTTTTAACAGGTAAAATGGAAGGAAGGGAATATTTAGCCTATTCACCAATACTAACCATTCCTATACTTTTAGGTTGGATTTTATTTGGTGTAAATTATTTTAAGACCATAATACAGAATGTAAAAAACTGGCCAGTATATTATTGGATGTGGGGAACAGGAATTATTTTTATGATTTACCACTTGAGTGAAGCGCATTTTTGGTTGATTCCTAATTTTAGAGAATACTTTATTAGGGATATTTCTGTACAGTGGAAATCGTATGGCTCTTTTGTGGGCTCATGGAATATGTTGGTATATGGTATTGCTATTTATATAATGTCTAAAATTAAAAAGGATGAATCCTCGGCACGTGGTAAAACGGTATTTTTCTTTTACTTTCTGGGGCTAACAAATCTTATGTTTGGTTGGGCACATCATACTTACATAATCCCTACACAACCGTGGATTCGTTACGTTGCATATGGAGTGAGTATGACGGAATGGATACTGCTAATTTATATTATTAGAGAATGGAAAAAATCTCTAACCAAAGAAGATAAAAAAAGCTACTGTATGGCATATAAATTTTTAATTACAGCCGATTTTTGGGTGTTTTTAAACCTGATTCTTGCTTTGTTATTTTCCATTCCTGCGATTAACTTTTTTACTCACGGCACTCATATTACTGTAGCTCATTCTATGGGAACAACCATAGGTATAAATACAACAATCTTATTTGCATCAGTTTTCTTTATTGTGTCTAAGATAAATCCTTCATTTAAGATAAATCAATTTGCGGTTAAATATGGGCGTAATTTATTTAGGATTTCTCTATTTCTTTTTTGGATTACGTTGCTTATAGCAGGAGTAAAAAAAAGCTATTGGATGTATTTTTCAGAAAACATCTTTTTTTCTGAGATGCAGGATTCTTTGTATTATGTATATCTCGCTATTTTTGTTTTTGGAATGGGTTTAGCAATCTCTATAATATCTCTAGGAACAGTTTTAATAAGAGTACTAACAAAAACATTAAAAAATCAAGAAAACTTAGTGCTATATTCAGCAACATTATTAATTATTATAAATTACCAATATTAAAAATATGAAAAAAACACATTCATTCCACATTCCAGTTATGGGAATAGGATTTACAATAGACACACCTTTAAAGGTTGCGCAATATGGTATGGATTCTGTAATTTCATTAGTAGATGATATTTTACTAGAGAGATTAAGAAAGATGTACAGCGAGAAATTTGAAATACCTTATAAAGAAATCACCGATAAGATAGACGATTTTAGGGCAAAGCGAATTACTTCTTATTTAAATTTAATAAACGATTTAGTAGGACAAAAATTCGAGGCTTTAAAAAATGTCACTGCAGAAAAGAGTGACGAGATACGAACATATATTAATATGCTACCAGATAGTTCTGCAATAAAAGAAGAGTTTAAAAAGATAACGGCAAATGGTTATAACTTTTCTGAAATTAGAAGTTGGGCAACCAAAACTTTAACCAGAGGAAGTATAGATGTAAATATTATGACCAAAGTTGATAAGGATAACTATAATAAGAAGGAAAAATTACCAGTAGAATATAATGATGCACATGCGGCATTTAGAGGGTTTGCAAATAGTGAGTTGAGGTCTTCCGTAATACTTTCGGCTGGAATGAATCCTAGATTGTATTCATATATGTCACAATTTGATGATTTTTATCCTAATAAGAATGGAGATATTAAAAAGAGAATCATATTAAAAGTTAGTGATTATAGATCGGCATTAATCCAAGGAAAGTTTTTAGCCAAAAAAGGATTATGGGTTTCAGAGTATAGAATTGAATCTGGTCTAAACTGTGGAGGTCATGCGTTCGCTACAGATGGCTATCTTTTAGGACCAGTTTTAGCCGAGTTTAAAGAAAAAAGAGACGAATTAAGAACATCCATTCAGGAATTGTTAAATCAGGTACTCGAAAGTCAAGGTCGTGAAATATCTAAAGCCCCATTGTCACTAGAAATTACAGCTCAAGGAGGCGTTGGTACAGAAGAAGAGCATGATTTTTTAATGGATTACTACAATCTTGATTCAGTAGGTTGGGGAAGTCCTTTTTTATTGGTTCCTGAGGCTACAACAGTAGATAATAAAACGCTTGAGAAGTTAGCTTTAGCTAAGGAAGACGATTTGTATTTAAGCGATATTTCGCCTTTAGGTGTTCCGTTTAATAATCTAAGAGATAACACTAAAGATGCCGAAAAAGAAGTTTTGATTTCTAAAGGAAGACCAGGAAGTGTTTGCCCAAAACGATTTGTGGCGTTAAACAAAGAATTTTCAGAAGAAGGGATCTGTACAGCTTCTAGACAATACCAACGTCAAAAATTAAAGGCATTGGATAGTGAGGATATTTCTTCGGAAGAGTATCAAAGTAAGTACAATAAAATTGTTGAAAAAACCTGTACCTGTGTTGGATTAGGAACATCTTCATTATTGGCATATAATTTAGATACTAAAGTTGAAGGTAAGGGTGTTTCTATTTGCCCAGGACCTAATATGGCATACTATTCTAAGGTAATGAGTTTAAAAGATATTACGGATCATATTTATGGAAGGTCTAACGTAATAACTAGGACAGATAGACCAAATATTTTCATAAAAGAGCTTCATATTTATATTGATTTTCTTAAAGGTAAATTAGAAGAAGCAAAGGAGTCTATGAGTAAAAAGCAGGAAAAGTATCTTTACACTTTTACAAATAATATGAAAGATGGTGTGTCTTATTACAACCACTTATTTAGAAACTTGAAAGATACGTTTGAAAATGCAAAGTCTATGGTTTTAAATGAATTGGAGACAAGTGTAAATACACTTAACCAAATTAGTTTTGAAATAGAGCAATTGAAGAATAAATAATAGCAGCTACTTAAACAGAAGTTTATAACTTAATTTGAATTAGTGTCGAGAACATTAAAATCTTTTAGGGTTATTGCTTTACCTGAACGTTTAATATCCTCAGCAAATTGAGCTATGGTTTTATCCTTAAAGTCTTTTAATAATTTTTCTTTAAAAACAGAAACTATATAATGTACAGGGCAGGGGTTATCATCTGAGCATTTAGACAGTCCTAAAAAACATTGGTCGAATTTTTTCTCACCTTTAATACTAATAATAATGTCCCAAATGGTATTCTCTTTATTTTTTTTAGTTAGAAAAAAGCCGCCATTTGGCCCTTTTGAAGAGGATACTAATTTGTCTCTAGAAAGTTGCTGAAGCAATTTAGCAACAAAAGGTTGAGGAGATTCTAATTTATCAGCAATTTCAGTTGCACCTATTTTGTTTTTTTCATTACTATATATTGCCAAGAAAAGCACAGATCTAATCGCATATTTATTAGCACTGGATAACATATAATTAATTTTTAATCAAATATAGTAAAAAAAGAGACTTTGGTCTTTATTTTACGTTTAACAACAAAAAACTCTCGATAGGAGAGTCTTTTGTATTATTACTTGCAGAGTATCGTAATTATTTATTACCTAGCAATAAGAGTTCGTTACAAACTACTTCGGTAACATAACGTTTTTCACCTTCTTTGGTTTCATAACTTCTTGAAGTAAGTTTACCTTCAATGGCAACTTCTTTTCCTTTTGTTACGTATTTTTCAATAATCTCAGCAGTTTTCCCCCAAGCAACAACATTGTGCCATTGGGTGTCTGTTACTTTTTCACCTTTAGCATTTTTGTAGCTTTCATTTGTTGCAATAGAAAATTTTGCTAATGTTTTTCCGGATTCAAGATTGATAATTTCTGGGTCGTTTCCTAAATTTCCAATCAACTGTACTTTGTTTCTAAGTGTGTTCATAATTTTAATTTTTATACCTGCCTTCGCTGGCAAGCGTGTTAAACAGTTAATACTATCGAGTTCTTATGTTTCGACACTGCAAAGATTAAACAGTTAGCAAACTTTATTCGGTTGTTAAGTATTTAAAATCGTTTGTAAATGTTTGTAGTCGTTTGTAAACGAATAAATTTGTATATTGTTGGGCATCTATATACAAAAGGGGACAAGAAAGAATAGTAATTTAAGAAAGTGAGAAAATCACTTTTTTTATGAAGTCAGACCTTTAATCCACGTATAGAATCTACTTATTCAGAATCCAGAGCGTGAGCATCTTGCCGAATAAATCA
>JAADHG010000135.1 GCA_013151975.1 Chlorobiota bacterium
CTACCTTCAATCGAGTATACATCACCAATTTTTGGTGTTTTTATATATGCTGAATTGTCTTCTTTATTTTTGCCTGAAGTCCATGCTCCATAGCTAATGCCAATTATAAAAATCACTAGACCACTATAATACCAAAGAGGTGTTTTTGCATTTTCTCTTTCTCTGCGAACCTTTTGCTTTATTGACTCAGGTAATTCAATTATTTTAAAAACACGTTTACAAGAATTACATTCTACTATATTTTTTCTTCCTAATGGAAACAATGGAATCCAATAAATATGTGCGTATTCTCCAAATAGACTATAAGTCATTGAGGTTTGGTTTTCACAATTTGGACAATTAACATTGTTAATCTGTCTATCTAAAATTTTTGATACTTTTGAGCCAAAAAACACCATAGGTTATACGCTGATTAGTTGTTATGCTTTGTAATATTTATGTTCTTTTAGTTCTTAAATTAATCTTTTGAAAGTGCTTCTTCAATAGCATTACCAAATAATTCGTCTAATGCAATTCCGGCAGCTATTGCTTGTTGAGGTAATATACTTTCTTTAGTAAACCCAGGAACTGTATTTACTTCTAGCAAATGGGGTTCACCATTTTTAAAAATGTATTCGCTTCTGCTAAAACCTTTAATTTTAAGAATTTCGTACACTTGTTTGGCAATGTTTTTCACCTTGTTTGCCATCTCTTCAGGTATTCTTGCAGGTGTTATTTCTTGTGATTCACCCAAATATTTGGCGTTGTAATCAAAAAAATCGTTGTTACTTACAATTTCGGTAATTGGCAATACTTTGGTCTTACCTTTGTATGTAATTACACCAACAGAAACTTCGGTACCATCTAAAAAAGCTTCGATTATAATTTCGTCATCTTCTTTAAAAGCGAAACTTATAGCATCTTTTAATCCTTCTTTTTTATAGACTTTGGTGATGCCAAAACTACTTCCAGCTCTGTTTGCCTTAACGAAGCAGGGGAGTCCTACTTTAACAATTATAGCATCTTCATCAATAGTATCTCCAAGATTGATAGGATATGATTCTGCCGTTTTAATACCATAAGGCTTAAGGACACTCAAGCAATCACGCTTGTTAAAGGTAAGCGCAGCCTGATACATGCCACAACTTGTTTGAGGAATATTCAATAATTCAAAATAGGCTTGCATAAAGCCATCTTCTCCTGGTGAGCCGTGAATAGCATTGAATACACAATCAAAAGTGATTTTTGAATTGTTTACAGTTACAGAAAAATCATTTTTATTTATAGGATATTCAGTGTCATTATTGTCAACATAAACCCATTTATTTTCAAAGATGTGAACTTTGTAACATTCATACTTTTCACTATCAAGAGATTCATAGACAACGTTTCCGCTTTTTAATGAAATTTCATATTCACTGGAAAACCCTCCCATAATAATAGCAATCTTCTTTTGCATATGTGTAATCTTATTGTTTATAGTTCAATAAATAAACAGTTTAATCGTTTTGTAAAAATATCATTTATTCATTTAACTAAAAACCTTTTATTTTAATATAACGTATATACTAAAACTAAAGTTAATCTAATTAATTTATAGAACTATAAATTTGTGTAGTTTTGTTACATATTTAATATTAAATGAGTCTTATAAAATTTTTAACCAGTAAAGTATTTTTCAAACAAATTATATTGGCTGTAGTTGCCATTATAGTACTTAGTTTTTTTATGCTTCGGTATTTAAAATACGCTACCAATCATGGAGATTTTGTTGAAGTTCCGGAGTTGAAAGGAAAAACTTTAGAAGTTGTACAAATTGAAATTGATGATAATGATTTACGAATGGTTGTTCAAGATTCAGCCAATTATAACCCAAATTATCCTAAATACTCGGTTATTGACCAGCAGCCAGAAGCGGGTTCTTTAGTAAAAGAAAATCGAAAAATATACCTCACTTTAAATCCTTCAGGATATCGTAAAGTTGCCGTCCCATCTATTATTAGGCGAACATTGCGACAAGCCAAACCAACGTTGGAAGCCTTAGGTTTTAAAGTAGGCAAGATTACGTATGTTAACGATATAGGTAAAGACGAAGTCCTCGCTATTAAATTTAAAGGTAAAACGATTAAAGAAGGAACGATGCTGGAGAAAACCTCAAAAATAGATTTGGTTTTGGGTAATGGTAAAAGCTAATTTATATGGAAGAACACCTTAACTTACCCGAAGCAGAAGACATATTGTACGAACACCACGCATTTACTGTTGAAAAGGGTCAACAACCCTTACGAATAGACAAATATTTAATGAATTTTATTGAAAATGCAACACGCAATAAAATTCAGGCAGCAGCTAAAGAGGGGAGCATAAGAGTAAACGGAACTCCAGTAAAATCTAATTACAAAGTGAAACCGCTTGACGAAATTAGAGTACTGTTTTCGCATCCACCTCATGAAAATTTATTGGTTCCTGAAGATATTCCTATTGATATTGTTTACGAAGATGAAGATCTTTTGGTTGTTAATAAACCTGCTGGAATGGTTGTGCATCCAGGACATGGAAATTACTCCGGTACACTTATAAACGCATTGACATTTCATTTTGAAAACTTACCGAATAACTCCAGTGAGCGACCTGGTTTGGTACATCGCATAGATAAAGATACCAGCGGACTTTTAGTTATTGCTAAAACCGAAGAAGCTATGGCGCATTTGTCCAATCAGTTTGCTGAAAAGACTAGCGCACGTGAATATACAGCTTTGGTTTGGGGAAATATGGATGACGATGAAGGCACTATTGAAGGTAATATAGGTAGACATTCTAAAAATCGTTTACAGAATACTGTTTTTGAAGGTGACCACGAAGATAAAGGCAAACCCGCAGTAACACATTATAAAGTTTTAGAACGCTTAGGTTATGTTACATTAGTATCCTGTAAATTAGAAACAGGACGTACACACCAAATACGTGTGCATATGAAACACATTGGGCACACTTTGTTTAACGATGAACGTTACGGTGGAGAACGCATTTTAAAAGGTACTACCTTTACTAAATACAAACAGTTTGTAGAGAACTGTTTTAAAATATTACCACGGCAAGCATTACATGCAAAAACGTTAGGTTTTGAGCACCCAAAAACGGGAAAATGGATGTCCTTTACATCTGAAATCCCAGAAGATATGCAACAATGTATAGAAAAATGGCGTGGCTATACTAAAAATTAGGGTTAGTAATAAATTAGATATCAATTCCGTTTATCTTGCTATAGAAATAATTTCAGAATGACTTAGTAAATACATAGGTTTAGTTTGTAAATTTGAATTGTAAATTAGTCAAACTATGAAACTTGTTTTATCACCAGCCAAATCACTTAACTTTGAAGGTAAACTACCAAC
The DNA here is from genome assembly GCA_013151975.1 of Chlorobiota bacterium. Lineage (GTDB taxonomy): Bacteria > Bacteroidota > Bacteroidia > Flavobacteriales > Flavobacteriaceae > JAADHG01. Next base: position 3,375 of record JAADHG010000135.1, read on the forward strand.
ATCTCTAACAACAACGTCTTGTTTTTTAAAAGAAGCAGAGCAGCTAAATAAATTGCTTAAAAATAAGTCGGCTAGGAGTTTATCTAAACTCATGAATATTTCAAATAATTTAGGACAACTTAATTACGAGCGCAATCAAGACTGGCATTTACCATTTACAAAAGATAATGCAAGACAGGCTATTTATGCGTTTAGTGGCGATGTGTATAGAGGTTTGGACGCTTATACTATTCCGAAAGCAAAGTTAGAGAAGCTTCAAGATACAGTTCGTATTATTTCTGGCTTATATGGTATTTTAAAACCGATGGATTTAATGCAGCCATATAGATTAGAAATGGGAACAAAGTTTCCTGTTGGAAAGCATAAAAACTTATATGAATTCTGGCGAAAAAAAATAACACAAGTATTAAATGAAGAGTTAAAAGATGATGAGCTATTTTTAAATCTTGCCAGTAACGAATACTTTAAGGCTATTGATGCTAAAGCACTTAAAGTTCCAGTAATAACTCCTGTTTTTAAGGATTTTAAAAATGGGAAGTATAAAACTATTGCAATTTTTGCTAAGCTTGCAAGAGGCTATATGACGCGTTATATTATAGACACAAACGCCAACACCTTAGACGATATTAAGACCTTTAATTATGAAGGCTACGGTTTTAGCGAAGCTATGTCAACCCATACAGAATTGGTGTTTACTAGATAATTGTCATTCTGAGTGTCCCGCTAGCTATCGGGGCGAAGAATCTTATTTATTTACAAAAGACATTTCACTTCGAACGAAAGTGAGAAGTCGTATAATTATTATAATTCGCTTACTGTTATCTGATGTCTCACATACGTTCGACATAACAATTTATTTTTTAGCTTCTGTCTTAGCTTTTGCAGCAGTCTTAGTTTTAGGTTTGGTTTCAGCTTTTGCCTTAGCTGTAGCCTTTGCTTTTACGGTTGTTTTAGTTTTAGGTTTTTCAGATGTAGCTTTAGCAGCTGCCGGTGCTTTTTTCTTAGTCGCAACTAATACAGCAGGTTTATTTCGTTTTCTTGGACGTCTAACACCAAAAGTTCCCATTGTTATTTTGCCACGTCTCGTTTTTTTATCGCCTTTTCCCATAATAGTTGTATGTTTAGATGGTTTAAAATTAGTTGATTTTTATGTCATAATCAAGTTAAATGTTTTTACATCAGCATCCATACCAACCTTTTATTCAAAAAGAGACTACAAAACTTATTGTTGGTACCTTACCACCACCACGTTTTTCTACAGGACAGCTTTTAGAAAAAGATGTCGATTTTTGTTATGGTAGTTATTATAACAGTTTGTGGTTATACATTGATAAGATTCATGATTTGAAATTACGCTATAATAATTCTAATGAAGCTATTGAAGAACGCAAGCACTTTTTAATTAAACATAACATAGGTATTTGTGATATTGTTGAAAGTGCCGAACGTGAGAAAATTGATGCTTCCGATTTGGGAATGAAAAAAATTAAGCTTCGAAATATAGTAGGATATTTACAGCAATATCCCAATATAGACACAATCTTGTTTACAGGTGGAAACAGTAAAAATGGTCCAGAATATTTTTTCAGAAAACACCTTAAGACTTATGGTTTAAAATTGGAAGTTGTATCAAACCAAGTGCCACGTATTCATCAATTTAAGTTACCTGTTAGGTCAAACTTAAGTGAGACATCACATAAGGATGAGATTTCTCGCTTAGATCGAAATGACAAAAAAATTATTAAAACTGTTTCGCTGACATCAGCATCAGGTTCAGCCAACAGAGCTATTGGTAGTAT
>JAADHG010000065.1:0-3932 GCA_013151975.1 Chlorobiota bacterium
TTTTATCTAGTATTGTCTTGGGGTTTTTATCTACATTAATTTTATCATATGCATTTATACAATTATTTAAAGGGAAACCTTAGATGTTTTAAAATAACAAAACGTTTGTAGGTTAATTAATAAGCAGTATATTTGCACTCATTTTTTGAACAAATTAATTAATAAAAACGTTACGCTATGTACGCAATTGTAGAGATAGCAGGGCAACAATTTAAAGTTGTAAAAGACCAGAAAGTCTTTGTTCACCGTTTGCAAACTGAAGAGGGAAAGAAAGTAAATTTCGACAACGTTCTTCTGTTAAACGATGGAGACAAAGTAACTGTAGGCGCCCCAGCTATAGGCGGAGCACAAGTAAGTGCAAAAGTCTTAAAACACCTTAAAGGTGATAAAGTAATCGTTTTCAAAAAGAAAAGACGTAAAGGTTACCGTGTTAAAAACGGACACAGACAATCTTTAACCGAAATTCAAATTGAAAGCATCCTAGCTTCGGGAGCTAAGAAAGTGACCAAAGCTGAAAGCGAAGGAGCAAAAAAAGCTGCTCCAGCTAAAGCTACTAAAGCAGCAGCACCAAAAGCTACTGCTCTTAAGGTTGAAACAAAAAAAGCAACACCTAAAGCAAAAGTTGAAACAAAACCTGCTGCTAAGAAAGAAACAGCTACTCAAGATTTAAGCAAAATGACTGTTGCTGAGTTGAAAGAGATGGCTAAAGCTAAAGGTATTACAGGAATTTCTTCAATGAAGAAAGCCGATTTAATCGCTGCTTTAAGTTAATTATAACATATAAAATCGAAATAAAATGGCACATAAAAAAGGAGTCGGAAGTTCGAAAAACGGTAGAGAATCAGAATCGAAACGCTTAGGTGTAAAGATTTTTGGTGGACAAGCTGCAATAGCTGGAAACATTATCGTTAGACAAAGAGGTACAGCACATAATCCAGGTGATAATGTTTATGCTGGGAAAGATCATACTTTACACGCTAGAGTAGATGGTGTTGTAAAATTTACTAAAAAGAGAAATAACAAATCGTATGTTTCTATAGTGCCTTTTGAGGCTTAAGAAATAGAGATTTTCTTTTAAAATATTAAAACCCTTTCTGGAAACAGAAAGGGTTTTTTGTTTTATGCACTTTCTAGTTCTGCTGGATATTCGTTCCACTCTTCACCTTCTAAAAGACGACCATTAGCTTTTTTACTTCTCTTTACATTATCCGCTCCCCAAGTTCCCCATTGTTTAAAAAAGAAAGCTACATTTTGCTCTTTGCATTGCTCTTTAATGTTGATTGCCCAACTTGCTTTCATTGGTCTTGCCTTATGTCCACTTTCTCCTCCTACAATTGCCCAATGTATATTTGATAAATCTAATTCCCCTAAATCTTCTAGCAAAGGCTCTAACGAAAGAAAACGAATTTCTGCATCAATATTTCTTAATATATCAATTCTATTTCTTGATTTTTTGTTTTCAACAGTAACACCTAACCATACATTTTTTGGAACTTTTCTTTTCGAAAAGTAGTCATTTAAAATATTTTCTCTTTTTGTGAGTATTTGATATTGATGATGAGGAGTTTGCTCTATTACATCAAAAATCCTATTTAAATAGTCAAAAGGCATATCTTCATGAAATAAATCACTCATTGAATTAACAAAAAACATTGTAGCTTTTTTTATGTTAAGTGGTTGAACTAAACGTTCTGGCATTAAAGAAAACTGAAATCCATTTTCATATCCAGATGTCCCCATTGCTTTTAAACGGAATGACATAGTTTCTGCATAGCAATTTTTACAGCCAGCAGATACTTTTGTACATCCAGTTGTAGGATTCCATGTTGCCTCTGTCCATTCAATTTTTGTTTTTTTCATTTCAAATAAATATTTCCTTCTAATTTATGAATACTTGATGATACTAACTTGATATCTTTTTTAATTAATCCTTTTTCTTTCATTTCTTTTAGCACAACGTTAGCATGAATTGGGAGGCATCCATAATTAAAAGCAAACGTATATATTCCTTTTAAAGTATTAATTTTCTTTTCTTTAATTTGCTCTTTTAATTCTTTTTCAAAGAATTGTAATTTTTTAGCTCTTGTATCTGGATTAAACAAATCAAATGTTTGACCTTCAAGAATTGCTTCATCGATATTAAAATTTGCCTCACCAGCATTTCCATCTAATTTCCAAGCGAGTTTTAAGAATTTTTCAATTCCTAACAAATTATGAGATCCAAATATTAAACCATAAACGTTACTTGTATTTTCTTTTTGAAGTGAAAAAGGAGCAAGATATAATTCTTTATGTTCAGGGATCATATCCTTAAAATAATCAAAAACAACTCTATGGCATTGATACGGTTTTGTTAAATCAAAATCTGCCTTACTAATTTCAATATATTTTTTAAATTCTGTTAATTCTGAAAATCTTTTTACAAAATGGGATGATATAAAAAATAAAAAATCTGTTCTTTTTAATTCAGCAAGTTTATTAAAAATATCTTTGGTTACATATTTTACACCATATTGATCAATAAACATAAACCTTGGTAATCTATCATTACCATTACTAACCATTTCAGGATAAATTTCATTGAAAAGAACTGTGAAATCTTGGTTTAAAAATTTAATATCAAGCTCAAAGTTTTTAGCTCTAATTACACTTTCAAGCTTCTTTATTTTACTTTCGTCAATATCATTTAAAATAACTTTTAGATTTAGATTTTCTTTTTTAATACCATTTTGATACTTTAAAAGCTCTTCTAAAATAATTATTGGGCTACCAGGATTTCCATTAGTATCAAATCCTTCTCCTGCAAAAAAATCATATATAAAAATATCAATCCAAAACTTTTCTTTTTTTCTTAAAAATACTGGAAGCCATTCTTTCAGATACTCTTTAAGTATTTTAAGTTTAATTTGAGTAGCATCGTCAAACCCCTCTGAATGTATATCTGCCATAAATAGATTTTAAGTTAAAGCTAATTAAGATAAATAGGGAGAAATTAAAAGTAATGTTTTTTGAGTTAAATCACTTACAAAACTAAAATAAGTTATAAAACAAGAAACCCTCACATTTCTGCAAAGGTTTAAATATAATTAAGATTCAATTTATGAGATTCCCACCTTCGTGGGAATGACAAACTTAGTATCTGTAGTATTCTGGTTTAAAAGGTCCTTCAACCTTTACACCAATATAATCAGCTTGATCTTCTCTAAGCTCTGTAAGTTCTACACCAATTTTAGCTAAGTGTAATTTTGCTACTTTTTCATCTAGATGTTTAGGTAACATATATACTTTGTTTTCGTAAGCGTCTCTGTTATTCCAAAGCTCTAACTGTGCTAGAGTTTGGTTTGTAAACGAGTTACTCATTACAAAACTTGGGTGTCCTGTGGCACAACCTAAATTTACCAAACGGCCTTCAGCTAAGATAATGACATCTTTTCCGTTAATGGTATATTTATCTACTTGTGGTTTTATAGTGTCTTTAGTATGACCATAATTGTCATTTAACCAAGCCATATCAATTTCGTTGTCAAAATGACCAATATTACATACAATAGCTTTGTCTTTTAAGGCTTCAAAATGATGACTTTGTACAATATCTTTGTTACCAGTTGTTGTAATAATAATATCTGCATTACCAACAACAGATTCTAATTTCTTTACTTCAAAACCATCCATAGCAGCTTGAAGCGCACAAATAGGATCAATTTCAGTAACTGTTACAATAGCACCTGCACCTTTAAAAGAAGCTGCCGAACCTTTACCAACATCGCCATAACCACAAACCACAATGCGTTTTCCAGCAATCATAAGGTCTGTTGCTCTTTTAATAGCATCTACAGCACTTTCGCGACATCCATATTTATTATCGAATTTACTTTTGGTAACACTATCGTTAACATTAATTGCTGGCATTGGTAATGTTCCAGCTTTCATTC
>JAADHG010000065.1:3993-9163 GCA_013151975.1 Chlorobiota bacterium
ACTAATTCAGGATATTTATCTAAAACCATATTGGTTAAATCGCCTCCATCATCAAGAATTAAGTTTAAAGGCTTACGGTCTTCGCCAAAAAATAAGGTTTGCTCAATACACCAGTCAAATTCTTCTTCTGTCATATCTTTCCATGCATACACAGCAGTTCCAGCAGCAGCAATGGCAGCAGCAGCTTGATCTTGAGTTGAAAAAATATTACAAGAACTCCACGTTACTTCAGCACCAAGAGCTTGGAGTGTTTCAATAAGTACAGCCGTTTGAATAGTCATATGTAAACACCCAGCAATACGCGCTCCTTTAAGTGGTTGAGCATCTTTATACTCATCACGTAGACTCATTAATCCTGGCATTTCAGCTTCTGCCAATTCTATTTCTTTTCGTCCCCAATCTGCAAGCGATAAGTCTTTTACTTTATGTGCTACGTAAGGAATTGTTTTTGTGTTCATATTAGTATATTTGTTTGTCTAAAAAATTCGACTGCAAAGTTACGTAATAAGAACGAGAAATATAAATGCCTCTTTATAAAACCATTCAGCCAAACTCACAAACTACTGTTAAAATCTGGAAGATTACCGAACCATTCACCGATTTAATGCAATCTGTAGATTTAAAACCTAAAAGTTTGCAACGTGTTTTAGGGATGAAAAGCGAATTACACCAACGAGGCTTTTTGAGTGTACGTCATTTATTAAAGGAATTTGGTTATACAGATGTAGAATTGCATTATGATAGTAATGGTAAACCCTATTTAAAAGACGGAAAGTATATTTCAATTACACATTCATTTACATTTTCGGCAATTATAATTAGTGATTTTAAAATTGGGATAGACATTGAAAAACAACGGGATAAAATTGTTAGAATAGCAAATAGATTTATAGGTTATGAAAATCAATATTTAGTTGAAAAACACTCCGATTATATGAAGAAACTGACTGCAATATGGTGTATCAAAGAATCATTATATAAATTATTTGCAACTCCAGGCTTGAGCTTTAAACAGCATACTTTGGTAATCCCTTTTACTTTTAATGATGAAACTACAACAGCTTGGATAGATTATAAAGATAAAAAACATCGTTTTAATGCTAATTATTTTGAGTTTGAAGGATTCACATGTGCTTATGTTTTTCCTAAATGAGAAAGATTTATCAAAATATATTAGATGCCATTGCAAGTAAAAGAAAACTGCTTGCTGTATTGATAGATCCTGATAAAATGGACATTGAAAAAGCGTCTGATTTTATGGCAAAAGTAAATACTTCAATAGTAACTCATATTTTTGTTGGTGGAAGTGTAGTTGAAGAGAATGACACAGCAATACTAGTCTCAAAGATAAAGAAACTTACAACACTTCCTGTTATTGTATTTCCTGGAGATGTTTCTCAAATTACAGAACAAGCAGATGCTATTTTGTTTTTGTCATTAATATCGGGAAGACAACCGGAGTATTTAATAGGAAAACATGTTAAGGCTGTTTCAAAGTTACGACAGATAGATTTAGAAGTAATTCCAACAGGATATATCTTGATTGAAAATGGCAAACAAACAGCTGTAGAAAAAGTAACAGGAACACAACCAATGTCGCGAAATAACATTCCATTAGTTGTAGATACAGCTCTTGCAGGAGAATTTCTTGGGAAGAAACTCATATATTTAGAAGCTGGAAGTGGCGCAACACATCCTATTGACACCATAATGATTTCAGAAGTAAAAAAAACAATTCAAATACCGTTAATTGTTGGCGGAGGTATACGAACAAAAGCACAATTATGGAGTGCGTATAATTCTGGTGCTGATATTGTGGTTATAGGAACAGCACTTGAAGACGACGAATCATTTTTTAATGAATTAGTATGAATGGTATTATAGACTTCTTTTTCGAACCCTATAAAGCAGCTCCGATTATTAATATTGTATTAGAGTTTATTGCAGCTTTTTTTGGTGTAATAAGTGTCTTTTATGCAAAACGCGAAAACATTTTAGTATATCCTACTGGAATAATAAGCACAGGATTGTATGTTTACTTATTATCACAATGGAATCTATATGGCGATTTAATTATTAATATTTACTATACACTTATGAGCATTTATGGGTGGTATATGTGGAGTAAAATAATTGACGACAAACACAATCACATTAAAATTTCAAGAACAAATAGATTAGATAAAATAAAAGCAATAGGAATTTTTGTGTTTACTTCAATATTTGTAATCACTGTTTATAGATATTATAACGTGATGCCGAATAATTTAAATTTCACAGAAAGTGTTCAATTTGCATGCACAAATATTTTTTCAGGATCACTTGAAGATTTTAGAAAAGCAACTCCTTTTATTGATACTTTTACAACGGGAATCTTTTTTGCAGCAATGTGGTTAATGGCATTAAAGAAAATAGAAAATTGGACATTATGGATTATTGGAAATATTGCATCAATCCCACTTTATTTTGTAAAAGGATATGGTTTTACCGGGATACAGTACTCCATATTTTTAATATTAGCCTATTTAGGATATAAACAATGGAAGAAAAGTTTAAACAACAGCCTTCAAACTGTATAAAAGTAGTTTTATTTGGCCCAGAATCTACTGGAAAGACAACATTAGCTAGTCAATTAGCGAGACATTATAACTCGGTTTGGGTACGAGAATATGCGCGTAGATACCTTCAGGATAAATGGAATAACGAGCGTAAAACTTGTGAGCCTGAAGATTTGTTGCCTATAGCAGAAGGACAAATGAAACTTGAGAATTATTTGTCTCAAAAAACAGATTCGGTATTAATTTGCGATACAGATTTGTTGGAAACTAAAGTATATTCTGAAGCTTATTACGTTGGTAGTTGCGACCCAATATTAGAGAAATATGCTATAGAAAACACCTACGATTTGTATTTTTTAACTTATATTGATACACCTTGGGAAGCGGATGATTTACGTGACAAACCAAATGAGCGCGAACGTATGTTTAAAGCTTTTGAAGACACCTTGATAAAATATAACAGACCGTATGTTTTGCTAAAGGGTGACAAAAAACAGCGTCTAACCGAAGCTATAAAACATATTGATAAACTTATTAAAAATAAGCCTTGAGTTTTACAGAAAAAGACATCAATCAAATACAACAAAAAGGATTAACTTTTGAAAAAGTTAAATCTCAAATAGCCCTTTTTAAAAAGGGAGTCCCTTTTATAAACCTTGAAAGTGCTGCTACAAAAGGGAAAGGTATTCTAGCTTTAAATAAAGAGGAAACACAACAGTATGTTACTCTTTTTGACAGCAACCGAGATGAACTCTCTATTGTTAAATTTGTGCCAGCTTCAGGTGCAGCAACACGAATGTTTAAAACCCTTTTTACATTTTTAAAAGAGTATAGACCAGAAAAGGAAAGCATAAACTCATATATCAATAGACATAAGGACAATGAATTATCAATGTTTTTAGTAGGATTAGAAAAATTGCCTTTTTTTGAAGAAGTGGTTCACAAGATTCATAAGGTAATTCCAGATTTTAATAATCTGTCTTATGATGAGAAACGCGTTGAGTTTGTAAAAACAATGTTGAATGAGGATAGGTTAAACTATTCTTTTTATCCCAAAGGCTTATTGCCTTTTCACAGATATAAAGAATACGTTTCTACTGCTTTTGAAGAGCATTTATTTGAAGCGGCATTATATGGTTCATCAAAAAATAAAGCCAATTTACATTTTACAATATCTGAAAGACATAATCATAAGTTTGATGAAGAGTTTAAATACATTGAAGAAGATGTCGAAGAAAAAACAAATACAACATTCAATATTTCATTTTCATATCAAAAACATTCGACGGATACCATTGGCGTAACAAAAAAAAACGAACCCTTTAGAAATGATGATGGCAGTTTATTGTTTAGACCATCAGGACATGGAGCCTTATTAGAAAACCTCAATGATTTAGATGCGGATATCGTATTTATTAAAAATATTGACAATGTTGTTGTAAAAAAGTATAAATCAGATGTAGCCTATTATAAGAAAATGCTGGGAGGCATTTTATTAGAAATACAACAACAGGCATTTGCTTACCTAAGTTTTTTAGAGAATACTAATATAAAAGAGAATAAACTTGTTGAGATTGCTCAGTTTTTATTAGAAAAATTAAACGTATCTATTAATAGAGAGTTTGAGAAATATTCAACTAAATATCAAATAGAGTATTTAAGAGACAAACTTAACAGACCAATTCGCGTTTGTGGTATGGTAAAAAATGAAGGAGAACCAGGAGGAGGTCCGTTTTGGGTGAAAGATGAAAGTGGGGCAGTATCATTGCAAATAGTAGAGTCCGCTCAAATTGATAAGAAGAATAAACATCAAAAGGAAATATTAAAAAGAGCAACCCATTTTAATCCTGTTGACCTTGTTTGTGGAATTAAAAATTATAAAGGAGAGCCTTTTGACCTCACCAAATTTGTAGATCACAAAACAGCGTTTATTACCATGAAAACAAAAACAGGCAAAGATTTAAAAGCACTTGAATTACCTGGCTTATGGAATGGTAGTATGGCATTTTGGAATACTATTTTTGTAGAAGTACCATTGTTAACTTTTAATCCCGTAAAAACAGTAAACGATTTATTAAAGACACCACATCAAATCTTATAATTGTGAATGTTGATATACTAATATCAGAATTGACCTTTAAGGCTCTTAGAAGTAGTGGTTCAGGAGGGCAACATGTTAATAAAGTCTCTTCAAAAATGGAGTTACACTTTAATTTAGATAGTTCTGAATCGTTTTCTGATGAAGAAAAACAGTTGCTTTTACAAACCCTTGGCAATAGACTTACTAAAGATAATAGACTGGTTTTACAATGTGACGAAACTAGGAGTCAACATAAAAACAAGGAGCTTGTAATAAAGCGATTTTTAGATTTAATTAAAGAAGGGTTAATCGTTCCCAAAAAAAGGAAGCCAACTAAGGTTTCAAAAACCATTATAAGAAAGAGAAAGGAAAGCAAGCGAAAGCAGTCTCAAAAAAAGGCAAATCGAAAAACTCCAGATTTAGATTAAAAAAATCCGTAATTCATAATTCATAATTCACAATTCATAATTATATTTGTACTGTTCTCAAAAAAGGGGTGCTTTTTAGATTAGCGATTAAATATCTTATTCGT
>JAADHG010000299.1 GCA_013151975.1 Chlorobiota bacterium
TTTTTAGTTTCTGATAATTCAATTATTTTATTTATGGTTGCTACTATCTTATCTAATTCTCTAGTATTATTTAGAATATTGACTAAATCATTTTGCCTATCTTGTACATAATTGTCGAATTCTAAACTTTGGAAAATACTTAAATCTATTCTGGAATCGTTTAGCCAATTTTTATAATTTTGACTGTAATAAAAGTGTTTTTTTTCAAATGGTTTTAGCTGATTTTGATAATTATTTTGAGCTAATATTTCTTCTTCTTGATAATCTAACAGCATATCGTTCCAACCTACAAGTAATTGGCGTAATTCGTCATTAGAAATTATATCGATAGTTGAACTGTTCATAATTGAATTAGTTGCACCACTCGAAGGATTAAACGTATAAGTATATCCTGAATGCCAAAGGTGATAAGATAATGAATCAAGATTTTCAGTTTTTATATCTTTTATTGGTAATCTGGATAATAAATACTCTACTGATTTCATGGACCTTTTGTGATTAAACAATACAGTATCTAATTGTACCTTATTACCCTTAAACTCTTTGTTAAGTTCGCTTAAAAGAAGATTCTCTTTTTGTTTTTGTATTCGTTTGGAGTTCCAATTATTAATACTTAAAGCAATGAGAATACCAATTACCACAAGTACAATTTCGCCAATGGCGTATTTAAGGTAGTTGGTAGTACGTGTTGTAGAGGGTTTTTCTGAAACTAACTTTTGTCTTATTTTATTAAAGAGTTTTGCCATAGTTTGTTTGTTTTGTCATTTCGAAATGAGTCCGTCTTAGCGGACGATTGAGAAATCTCATTATGTGATGTCTCAATCCCGATAGCTATCGGGACGCTCGACATGACATTTAGGTTTGATGGATTTTTCTAAAAAATTTAATCATGGTTAGTTGTGTTGTTGCTGTTTTCAATATCAGAAATTATTTCTTCAGCCAGCTTTATAGTTTTGGTATATAAGCCATGAAGATTTATGCATTGCCATCGTCTTCCATAGACCATAATTTCAAGTTGTTTATCGGCTAGTAAACTTTTTTCATCAATTTTTGTTGGAGGTCTCGGATCATTTTTGTAAAATTCTGTTTGTCTAGGCCAAGGATTTGTTTTGTTGTAAATCCAATTGTAGTTTTCTTTTACATAAGGTTCATATAAAGCCTTAATATCTGAACTAGAAATAACTTCGCGACTTTTTAATTGTTCTATATGTCTGTAATAATTTAGTATTTTAACTTGAAGACTCTCATTAATGTTGGACATGCCATTTGAACTGGTGAGTGCATCAATACCACTTTTATTGACTTCGATATTATGTTCTAGCATCAAGGAAACAATATACATCTGTACGTTCTCATCAACAGGTATTAAGGTTTTAAATTGATCTAAAAGAATATTAGCGTATTCAATATTTGTTTGTAAAATTGACAGTAAATCTTTAGATTGTTTTATATCATCTTCAAGATTTAATTTTATAGTTGATAAATGACTATTTGCTTGATTTATATTTTTCTTATTCTCATTCCAATTATTAATTTGTAAGGCGATGAGTATACCAATAACCACAAGCACAATTTCGCCAATGGCGTATTTTAAGTACTTACCTGTTTTGTTTTTTTCCATAAGGTCATATCGTATTTTTCTAAAGAATTTAATCATATTATAAATGTTTTGTCATTTCGAACTAATGTGAGAAATCTCATAATGAGATTCCTCGTCGCTTCACCTGTTTTTAGCGACAGTCGATATACTCTGTCGGAATGACATTTGTATTTTAACCTACCTCACCATCTTCGTCTATGTCTTTAGATAAATGTGTTTCTAGCGCAATAAGCGTTTTTTTAAGTAGTGCTTTTGTGTTATTTAGTTCAGTTTCTAGATGTTCTACGCGATCTTCTAAACTGTTGGCTTGCTTTTGTTGTTTGTCTAGTTCGTCTTGTTGTAATAAATCCCAAAATATGCCCATGGTTATTGTTTTAGTTGTTAATTTTTATATAGTATTTTACTAACGGCTTCATATTTATCACCTGCTGTCCAAACTGGTGTTTTAGGGTCGTTGGCAATGTTACGCCCTGAGAGGACATAGGCTTGAAAAAATTTCAGTAAATAATTATAATCTAAAGTATCAGCTTCATCTCCTGGTCTGTGATAATATTTAGTCACATCACCATTAAAAGCTGTAAAACCTAAAGAAAAAGTAGGTGCAGGAATTCCTTTTTTAGCAAAATGCACATTGTCACTTCTATCAAAAAGACCTTGTTCTGGTGCTGGATCATCAATTGCAGTTAATCCAAATACTTTGGAAGCATCTATAATGTGTTGTGCAGCTGTGGTACGTTGTAAACCAATAATTGTTGCTAACGAGGTGTCATTATAACCGCCATTATCGCTATTAAAGCAATATACCATTTGGTTTAGTGGCAAAACTGGATTTTCTACATAATATTGACTACCTAATAAGCCTTTTTCTTCGCCTGTAAATAAAATAAATAAAGCCGAACGTTTTGTAGGATACTTAGCCAAATTCTCAGCCATACTTAATACGGTTGTTGTCCCAACTGCATTGTCTCGCGCGCCATTGTATATAGTATCTCCAGTTGCATCTGGCGCACCAATGCCTACATGATCGTAATGTGCCGAATAAATAATATATTCGTCTTTAAGTTTAGGATCTGTACCTTCTACAATACCGATTACATTTTGAGAACTAATAATCTCATCGTTACTTTTACTAAGTGATACCTGAGTTGTTATCACTTTTGTAGTACTTAAACTTGTAGCCAGATTTCCGCCTTTATCTAAGATCCATATATAACCAAAATCAATACTAGAATTTTCATCTTCTTTTTCTACAACTGATAACTTTGGACTCTTAAAATTATGTTCAATAAATCCCCACATACTGGCATTGGTTTGTAGTAATTCTAGAATAGCAAGAGCACCATTATCAATAGCAAGTTGTTGTTTCTTTTTTCGCAGTCTAAATGCTGCTCGAGCATCTTTAGCATTAGCACTTCCAGATTTAATAATTACAATTTTACCGGTTACGTCTTTGCCTTCATAATCACTTTCTAAACCATAACCTAAATACAAGGCTTTATCATTATTCTCTATAATATCCGAACTAATAACAACACTATTAGGCATAACTTCACCATTAATGATTATAGATACTTTTGAAGGTGGCGAGGTTTTTTTGAGTTTTACTTCTTGATAAAAAGTGCCAGTTTTAGGATTTGATTTTACACCATAACTACGCAATGTATTTGCTAAATAAGAAGCGGCTATTTTACATTCTGGTGTTCCTGTTTCTCTACCTTTAAGTAAATCGTCAGTTAAAAAATAAATATGACCTTCTATGGTTGCTTTGCTAACTGTTTCTGTGACTTTATCTTTATCGGTTTGAGCAGTAAGCGAAAAAATAGATAGAAGTGTAATTAATAAAAAAGTATTTTGTTTCATGGTTTTTAAGTCATTAGATGTTGATTATTGTTTTTAAAGTTAAACATTTTTGTCATTACGTCAATCTTAGCACCTATATGGGAAAAGATATACTTTGTGAAAAGGGAAATAACTTAGCAATTGTTTATTGTACTTTTGTAGCAAGAGGAATCTACAATTGAAATAAATTTAAACTAAAATGAAACGCATATTTATTTACTTAACAGTAACGGTTTTATTGTTTTCATGTAAAGAAAAACTTATTAATAAGCGCATTACAGGAACTGTTTTTGGAACAAGTTACTCTGTTCAATTTGCAACGTATGATAACGATTTAAATTTTGAAACACAGTTTGATAAACTGTTTTATGTGATTAACAAATCTATGTCCACTTATCAAACCAATTCTATTATTTCAAAGATTAACAGAAATGAAACAACTACAATAGATTCACATTTTAGAAAAGTATTTGATGCCGCAAAAGAAATATATAAACTTAGTAATGGTGCTTTCGATCCTACTATAGGCGTATTAGTTAATGCTTGGAATTTTGGACCAGAAGGAAATATAGATGATTTGAATAGTGAAAAAATTGCCAGCTTAATGCTAACTGTTGGCTTTGATAAAGTAGAGCGCTACCAAGATACTATTGTTAAACAAAATGTAAATACAATTTTAGATTTTAATGCCATTGCAAAAGGATATGGTGTAGATGTTATTGCAGAATTTTTAGAAACACAGAATATTGAAAACTATTTGGTAGAAATTGGAGGAGAAATTCGAGCCAAGGGCATTAATATGTCTAGTAATAAACCATGGAAAATAGGAATAGAAAACCCAAATTTTGATGGTTCACAATCTATTATGAAAGCCATTTCTCTTAATGATGAAGCCATGGCAACATCTGGAACATATAGAAAATTTAAAGTAGATAAAAATGGTAATCGTTATGCGCATATTATTGATACGAAAACAGGCTATCCTAGTAAAACCAATTTGTTAAGTATATCGGTTATTGCAGAGGATTGTATGACGGCAGATGCGTATGCTACTGCTTTTAAAGCCATGGGAATTGATAAGGTAAAAACATTCTTAAAGTCGCATCCTGAATTAAAAGTATTTTTGATTTTTGAAAATAAAAAGAAAGAATTAGAGACACTTTCTTTAAATGAATTCCCTGATAATTAATGTCTTATAATTTTTTTATTATAAGGAACGTGTAGAATATCCCTATTATTGGGTATAGTGTCGATGATTTATTTTTAATACTTTTATTTTTTATAAATTCCGTAGTATAATTCTTAATGTTTAATTAATCCTCTCATGAAAATTAAAATAATAGTCCTTATATTTTTTTGCACATCGTTACACATCAATTCTCAAACTAATAGTGAAATTGCTGGTGTTTATATAAAAAGAGCTGAACAAAGTTTTCAAAAATCTGAAATTGAAAATTCACTAAAAATATTCAATAAAGCATTAAAGTTTATAGATACAATATCAGATAGCAGAATTGCAAGATTAGGAATGTTATTGCACTATGAAACGAAAGAATATTTTTTAGCTCGTTCTTATTCTTATGATTATTTTAAGTTAGTAAAAGATAAAACTACTGCAGATTATGATTTAATGTTAGAGATTTTTGTGAACATTATGGAAGAAATAGATGATTTTAAAATAGAGCAAAAGCGTTTA
>JAADHG010000188.1 GCA_013151975.1 Chlorobiota bacterium
AAACGGATGGAAGTTCTAAATCTTCAAAAGAGAAAGCTAATATCATTTCGAACATAGTCGAAAAATCAAATAAAGAGAGAAAAGCTAAATCAAAAACACAAATACCTTCAGCTTCAATTTCGACTTCATTTTCAACTTCAAACAAGAATACATTCTTTTCACCTCTAATCATTGCAATTGCTAAAGAGCAACATATTAGTTTTGAAGAACTGGCACGTATTCCTGCAACTGGAAGCGATGGTCGTTTACGTAAAAGTGATGTGATGCAATATATAAATGATGACAGACCATATAAATTTGCACAACCAATCACTCAAGATCCAACGGCTTTTAGAATCCCACAGTTAAAGTTCGATTTAGGAAAAGGAAAAATGGTAAAGATGGACAGAATGCGCAAGATGATTTCTGATCATATGGTCTATTCCAAGCATACATCACCTCATGTTACTGCTTTTGTAGAAGCCGATTTAACAAATATGGTTAATTGGCGAAATAAAAACAAAACTACATTTCAAGAAAAGTATGGCGTAAAATTAACCTTTACACCATTGTTTGTAGAGGCTGTATCTAAAGCAATAAATGATTTCCCAAACGTTAATGCATCAGTTGATGGTGATACAATTATTGTAAAAGAGGATATAAATATTGGTATGGCAACAGCATTACCGAGTGGGAATTTAATTGTCCCTGTAGTTAAAAATGCTGATAAAAAAAGGTTAGGACAATTGGCTGAGAATGTCAATGCGCTTGTTGAAAAAGCACGGAAAAACAACTTGAATGCTGATGATATACAAGATAGCACATTTACAATTTCTAATGTTGGAACTTTCGGAAGTCTTATGGGGACACCAATTATTAACCAACCAGAAGTTGCCATTTTAGCATTGGGAATTATTAAAAAGCGGGCAGAAGTCATAGAGACAAAAAATGGTGATGAAATAGCAATTAGAAGTATGATGTATTTATCACTATCCTTTGATCATCGTGCAGTTGATGGTTATTTAGGCGGAAGTTTTTTACGTCGTATTGCCGATTATTTAGAACAATTTGATAGTAATAGAAAAATTTAAAAAGTTGTCACTTCGAGTGATTCCGACTATGGCGGAATTGTATCGAGAACTGACAATAAAAGAAAGATTATGAAACACAATATAAAAATTACACCAGTACAACAATCTAAGGTAGGAGAATTAGATTTTAATAATATTCCATTAGGTAAAACCTTTACAGATCATATGTTTATTTGTGATTACGAAAATGGACAATGGATAAACCCAAGAATTGAATCTTTGCACGATATTTCAACACATCCAGCAGCAATGGCGCTACATTATGGACAAGCCATTTTTGAAGGTATGAAAGCTACTATAGATGTTAACGGAATACCTTTATTGTTTAGACCAGCAAAAAATGCAGCACGTTTAAACTTTAGTGCAGATAGAATGGGAATGCCTCATTTTCCAGAAGATTTATTTGTTGAAGGATTAAAACAACTGGTAGCCCTTGATAAAAACTGGATTCCTCCACAAGAAGGAAGTGCTTTATATTTAAGACCATTTATGTATGCCGATGAGCATTTTATTGGCATGCGAGCTGCTACACATTATAAATTTATAATTATTGCATCACCTTCAGGCCCATACTTTAACAAACGTATTAAACTATTTGCTGAAACTAAATATATTCGTGCAGCTCAAGGAGGAACAGGGGAAGCAAAAGCAGCAGGAAATTACGCTGCTGCTATAAAACCTAGTGAAATGGCTAAAGCCAAGGGTTATGATCAAGTGCTATGGTTAGATGCGCACGAGTTTAATTACATTCAAGAAGCAGGAACGATGAATATTTTCTTTAAAATTAATGGAGAGTTTATTACACCAAGCTTAGATGGAGCGATTTTAGCAGGAGTTACAAGAATGAGTGTTATTGAATTATTAAAAGACAAAGGATATAAAGTAACAGAGCGTCCAATAAGTATTGATGAAATTATTAAAGCATCAAAAAATGGAACACTTGAAGAAGCTTTTGGAACTGGTACAGCTGTAGGAATTGCAATGATTCAAGACATTGGATATAAAGATTCTGAAATTTATGTATCTGACGAAAATCCAGTAGGGCAAATGGTACTTGATACTATTAATGGGATACGTTCTGGTAAAAGGGAAGACAAGTATAATTGGATGGTAAAAATTGAAGGAGAGTTAGTTTAAAAGATAGAATGTCACTTCGAGTGATTCCGACTTAGTCGGAATTGTATCGAGAAGTAACCTACCAAGGTTCTCGATACTTCGGCTTTGCCTCAACTCGAACGGGCAAATAAATTTAAATATGAAAGAAGAGATTCTCAAACAAGCATTTTCAAAACTTTGCATAGCCAAAGCCATGACCGAAATATATGAAACTAACTTTAAACAGGTTTCAAAATATGTGCACGCTACTTCACGAGGTCATGAAGCCATTCAAATTGCTTTGGGTTTACAATTGTTACCGCAAGATTATGCCTTTCCATATTATCGAGATGATGCCATGCTATTATCGTTTGGTTTAAAACCATATGATTTGATGCTACAACTTATGGCAAAACGCGACGATCCTTTTTCTGGAGGACGCACCTATTATTGTCATCCAAGTTTAAAAGATGCGGATAAGCCAAAAATACCACACCAATCATCTGCAACAGGAATGCAAACTATTCCAGCCACAGGAGTTGCCATGGGAATGCAGTATTTAGAGCAACAAGGGTTGAAAAATGTCATTCTGAATAATAGTGAAGAATCTAATGAAAACCCAATTTGCGTTTGTAGCCTTGGCGATGCTTCAGTAACCGAAGGTGAAATCGCCGAAGCCTTTCAAATGGCAGCTTTAAAGCAAATGCCAATTTTATATTTGGTACAAGATAATGGCTGGGACATTTCAGCAACAGCAAAAGAAACCAGAGCTCAAAATGCCTTTGAATATGCACAAGGATTTAAAGGTTTAGAAGCTATTTCAATTGATGGCTCAAATTTTACAGAGTGTTATAAAGCTGTAGAGAAAGTCATTAAAACGATAAGAGAAGAGCGTCGTCCGTTTTTAATACATGCAAAGGTACCATTGTTAAATCATCATACTTCTGGTGTACGGATGGAATGGTATCGTGATGATTTAGACGAAGCAAAATCTCGTGATCCCTATCCAGTTTTAAAACAACAATTAATTGATAATGGATACTCTTCGGAAGTCATAAAAAATATTGAGGTTAGTGCTTATGCAGAGGTAGAAAAAGATTTTAAGAAAGCACTCAATGCCGAAGACCCAAAACCTGAAGATTTATTTACATACGATTTTGTGCCAACACCAATTATTGAAGAAGTAGGAGAGCGATCCCCTGAAGGAAACGAGAAAGTAGTAATGGTAGATTGTGCGTTACATGCCATTGAAGAATTGATGCGTAAGCACAATGAATGTTTATTATATGGTCAAGATGTTGGTGGACGATTGGGAGGTGTGTTTAGAGAAGCCGCAACTTTGGCTCAAAAGTTTGGCGACGACAGAGTGTTTAATACACCAATTCAGGAAGCTTTTATTGTAGGTTCAACAGTTGGTATGAGTGCCGTTGGGTTAAAACCTATAGTTGAGGTTCAGTTTGCTGATTATATTTGGCCTGGGTTAAATCAATTATTTACTGAAGTAAGTAGAAGCTGTTATCTCTCTAACGGGAAATGGCCTGTAAGTATGATTCTTCGTGTACCTATTGGAGCTTATGGAAGTGGAGGACCCTATCATTCGTCTTCAGTAGAAAGTGTGATAACCAACATTAGAGGCATTAAAATTGTTTATCCAAGTAATGGTGCCGATTTAAAAGGCTTGCTAAAAGCGGCGTATTACGACCCGAATCCAGTTGTAATTTTAGAACACAAAGGCTTGTATTGGAGTAAAGTACCTGGAACAAAAGGAGCAACATCAATTGAACCTTCTAAAGATTATGTTTTACCTCTTGGAAAAGCGTGGGTATTACAAGAGATATGGAAACAGGAAGCTATTGAAACATTGACTATTGTAACTTATGGTATGGGAACGCATTGGTCATTTAACGCTACAAAAGGAATGCGTGACCAGATTGAAATTATTGATTTGCGAACACTTTATCCTTTAGATGAAGATACCATAATGAAATCTGTTAAGAAAACGGGAAAATGCTTAGTGGTAACCGAAGAGCCAAGTAATAATAGTTTTGCCAGAGCACTAGCCGGAAAAATACAGGAAGAATGTTTCAAATATTTGGATGCTCCGGTAATGACCATAGGTAGTGAGAATATGCCAGCAATACCATTAAATGCCACTTTAGAAGAAACGATGATACCTTCAACAGAGAAAGTAAAAAATAAAATCAATGAACTACTCAGTTATTAAGTTTTCTTAGTTCAGTAGCAATAATATGATAAGCAATGAGAGCCGCAGTTTTTGAATCCTTTCAAGGTGAGATTTCAATACAAAATGTAAAAGACCCAAGAACAAAGAGAGATGGTGTAGTAGTTAAAGTAAATGCTACAGGATTATGCAGAAGCGATTGGCATGGTTGGATGGGTCATGATAAAGATATTGTGTTGCCTCATGTTCCAGGTCACGAATTGGTTGGTACTATTGAAGCTATTGGAAAAGATGTTAAAAAATTCAATATTGGAGATCGTATTACGGTTCCTTTTGTTAGTGGCTGTGGTATTTGTGGTGAATGTAAATCTGGAAATCATCAAGTATGCGATTATCAGTCTCAACCAGGATTTACACATTGGGGATCTTTTGCAGAGTATGTCGCTCTGGATTATGCCGATACTAATTTGGTGAAACTACCAGAAAACATTAATGATGTAACTGCTGCAACACTAGGTTGCCGATTTATAACTTCTTTTAGAGCTATTGTAGCACAAGGAAAAGTTTCTGAAGGGCAACAAGTTGTTATTCATGGGTGTGGCGGAGTTGGTTTATCGGCCATAATGATTGCTAATGCTCTGGGAGCTCAAGTAACAGCTATTGATATTAATGAAGAATCATTGGTATTAGCTAAGCAATTAGGTGCAACATCAGTTATTAATGCATCTCATGATTCGAATGTTATTGCCGCTATTAAGGACGCTACTAAAGGTGG
>JAADHG010000296.1 GCA_013151975.1 Chlorobiota bacterium
GCAAAAGAACACAATAAATATTTTATTTAAGAATATTTTTATTATAACCATAGGCCTGCTTTTATACTGTTTAGTTGGGTTTAACCTGATGTATCCAGGGGAGTTTAACGGATTTCTTGGTTTTGCAGGATTTGGTTTGGATGCGCCATTGGTAAATGGCACACTTGATTTAGCTTACAATGAAGGCTATACCTACTGGACAGATTTCTTATTTCAAGGCATGTTTGCAGCAACAGCAGCGACAATCGTTTCAGGAGCAGTAGCCGAGCGTATGAAAATTGGACCTTTTATGATTTTTGCAACTATATATGTCGGAATAATATATCCAATAGCAGGCTCTTGGAAATGGGGTGGTGGGTTCTTAGATAACTTAGAGACTCCATTTTATGACTTTGCTGGATCTACTTTGGTACACTCAGTTGGAGGCTGGGCTGCTCTAGTAGCCGTTTGTTTATTAGGAGCGCGTATTGGAAAATTTAAGAATGGGAAATTACAGGCTATACCAGGACATAATATTCCGTTGGCAACCGCAGGCGTTTTAATACTGTGGTTGGGGTGGTTTGGTTTTAATGGCGGTTCTGTACTTTCGGCAGACCCAGCATTAACATCTTTAGTTTTAGTGACCACGTGTTTAGCAGCAGCATCTGGAGGTGTGGTAGCCGCAGCAGTTTCATTTTTTAAGTTTAAAAATTTGGACTTAACCATGTTCTTAAATGGAATATTGGGAGGATTAGTTGGTATTACTGCTGGAGCAGACCAAATGAGTCCGACAGATGCCATTTTAATTGGTGCCATAGCAGGAACTATAATTGTATTTGCTGTATCGTTAATTGATAAACTAAAATTAGATGATCCTGTTGGAGCCATTGCTGTGCATTTGGTGTGTGGTATTTGGGGGACATTAGCTGTTGGTGTATTTGGCAAGTTAGCTGGAATGAACCAATTTGTTAGTCAATTGATTGGTGTAGCGTCTTATGCGGCAATTTGTATAACCTCATCTTTTGTTATTGTTTATATTATGAAGAAAACAGTTGGTATCAGAGTATCCGAGAAAGAAGAGTTAGAAGGTTTAGATACACATGAACATGGTATGAATGCTTAGATTTTAGATTAAATGAACATTAACCTATATTGAGTTTGAGTTAGTCAAAAAAACCTGAAGTTAAAACTTCAGGTTTTTTTAGATTATGTTATTTTGCATGAAATGATTAACTTTGAGGATATCAACAAATATTACTAAAAAATAAAGATTATGGGTAGTAAATTCTTTGGAAATAAATCAGAGCAGCCATCTAAAAAAAAAGATAAACGTAAGTCTAGTAATAGTAATGTTAAAAGACAGTCAAGCGTTAAAAAAAGTGGAAGAGGAAGATAAAATCTTGAATGAATATATGTTAACTGATTTTAAATACAATATATATAATTGAATTAATTCATATTAAGCCTTACACACCGACTAATTACAGCGTTTTACAGTTCTATAATGGTATTTGCTTAGTTGAGAATTAACCTATATAGATTTTAAGTTTGTAAAAAAATTATGCAGAGTTTCTACTAGCATTAATATTTCCAAAGAGTGAACGCATTACAATTTTTTCGAATATTTCAATCTGTTTTGCATCTTTGACTTCAGACTTTTCTAATTCCTGAATTTTTTTGAGAGCGTACTGTTGTATAGTTAAAAGCGGAAGCACAATAGATTCACGAACCTTAATTGAAGCTTGTCCAGCAGGTTCGTTTTCCATTAATTGGCTATAGCCAGTCAGTTTTAAAAGCAATCTTTTTGTAGTAAGATATTCTTCATAAATGATGGTCCAAAAAGCACTGAACTCCTCATCTTCTGCCATGTATTTGGTTAAATCAAAAAACGATTTGGTTAAAGACATCATACTATTTTCTAATAGCGTTTTAAAGAAATTAGAATTTTGATAGAGTTGCATTACTTTCTCCCATTCGTTAGTATCTTCATATTTTTTCAAAGCTGTTCCAACACCAAAAAAACCAGGAACATTTTGTTTTAACTGACTCCAGGATCCAACAAAAGGAATGGCTCTTAGATCTGAAAAAATTAGCGTATCAGATTTTGATCGTTTGGATGGGCGACTTCCTATATTTGTTTTGGCATAATACTTTAAAGTGCTCATACGTTCCAAATATGGTATAAACATGGAATGGCCCTTAAAGTTTTGGTAAGCTTTATAGCTAATTTCTGCCAGATTGTTCATAACCATTCTATTGTCTTGAGATAAACTTTGTTTGGTGTTTGTCAAACGGTTAGAAATTCCAGAACTAATTAACTGTTCTAAATTATATTGTGATGAATCTAAGGTTCCAAAATTTGAACTTATGGTTTGTCCTTGAATGGTTAATTGCACTTCTTTATCTTCAATTGTAGGCCCTAACGACGCATAAAATTGATGTGTCTTTCCTCCACCTCTAGCAGGAGGTCCTCCACGACCATCAAAAAACACAACACCAATATTGTGCTTTTTAGAAATCTCTGTTAATTGCTCTTTAGCTTTAAAAATTGCCCAATTCGCCATTAAATAGCCACCATCTTTAGTGCCATCGGAAAAGCCTAACATAATGGTTTGCTTGTTATTTCTAGCATCTAAGTGTACTTTGTAAGCTTTGTTAGTATATAGCTCTTCCATGATTTGAGGTGCATTTTCAAGATCAGTAATAGTTTCGAATAATGGTACAATATCTACAGTTAAATCATCATTAAAAGAGACAATCTTCAACATTGTAAACAGTTGCATTACATTTAATGCTGTTTGATTATTGCTAATAATATATCGGTTCGCACCACGTTCGCCATTACTATTTTGAATTTGTTTTACCACCTCAATAGTTTTTAAGGTGTTAATAACCATCTCATCTTCTAAAATAGACATATCTATACTACCTTTTATTGTAGATAAAATTACAATTTGCTCTTGTTGGGATAAGGTGTTATAGTTATCAGGAAATATATTACAGTTGTGTTTAATTGTAGATTCTACCATAGCACTAAACACGTCATGATGTACACGACTATCCTGTCTAATGTCTAGTGTTGCAAAAAAGAAACCAAAAAGATGTACTTTATTTATTAAGTTATTTAGCTCATCAATATATAAGGATTGATGGTCGCTTATAATAACTTGTTTAATTGCTGATAATTCTGTTTTAAATTCGTCGAGTGTAATGTTCTTTTTGGTGTCCAAATTCACGCTACTTTGTAATATCTTATTCTCTAAAACACTTAGTTGTTCTGGAATATCTTTAAAAGTTAGTTTTCGTTTAAGCGCTCTAAGATCTCTGTAATAATTTTTAAGAATGGTCTGTTTAAGTCTTTGTGCTACTTTTAAAGTTGTTTCTGGCATAACAAACGGATTTCCATCTCTATCGCCTCCTGGCCAAAATCCAATATTGATAATCTCGTTAGCAATCGCTTTTTCTTCAAAAATATTTTGTTGAATGTAATTATAGATACCACCAAAAGCATCATAAAATACGTTTTCTAAATACCAAATAAGATTAACAGCTTCGTCATAAGGTGTTGGTTTTTTATGCTTAAAAAATGGTGTTTTTCCTAATTGCGCCAGTAAATTTGTAATTGTATCTAAATCATTTTTTTTAATCGCATCGGTTAAATCTGTAATTATCCCTAAAACTGTTCCAGGATAAAACTGAGTAGGATGCGCTGTTAAAACGATACGCACCTTAAATTCTTCTAAATACCGTTGTAGGTCTTCCAGTTTATTTTCAGAAAAGGCAGATTCTTTAAGACTCCTAAGTGTTCCAATACCATCCATATTATTCACAATAGGAAAAGCTGCATCTTCTATAGCATCAAACAAAACAACCTGTCTTTCTATATATTGAATAAATCGAAACAATAGGTTTATCTGACTTTTTGAAGAGCGTCTAGCTTGATACTTTTTAAAAAAGGTATCGACAATTGTTGTAGGGTTATCGCCGTTAGCAAATCCTTTTTTGCAAGTTTCATGAAACAACGGAAGCAATACACCTGTTTTTGTAATAGTGTCGAAAGGCAATGTCATGAAAATACTATTGTATATCCGGTATTTAGATAATACGCTTTGTTTGAATCTGGTTAACTTTGGCTGTATAGACATTATTTTTTATAGTAAATTAATATCTAAAAGTACTAAAGCAAACGCAATAGCACATATTATTGTTAGACTTTTGCGCTTATTTCAATAATGACAACTAATATTAATAAATCACGAAAAAAGAAGATGCAAATCCGTGTTTTTAATAATCACTACTTTGTTAAACTCACTAAACTTTATTTTATAGTTATAATATTATATGTACTTTTGCCCCTTATAATAAGAGGAAAGATTTGACAGATTGCAACCTCAAAAAAATTGCTAAAGAACTGTGTAATCTTCCATTAGGGTTTTCGTCAAATCTTCAATATAAATTTAATACTATGGCCTATTTGTTTACTTCGGAAAGTGTTTCTGAAGGACATCCCGATAAAGTAGCTGATCAAATTAGTGACGCTTTAATAGATAATTTTTTAGCCTTTGATAGCAATTCAAAAGTGGCTTGCGAAACCTTAGTAACTACTGGACAAGTTATACTTGCTGGAGAAGTAAAATCTAATACGTATTTAGACGTTCAAAAAATAGCTAGAGACACCATTAATAAAATTGGGTATACTAAAAGCGAATACATGTTTGATGGTAATTCTTGTGGTGTGTTTTCTGCAATTCACGAACAGTCTGATGATATTAATCGTGGTGTTGATAAAGATGATAAAGCACAACAAGGTGCTGGAGACCAAGGGATGATGTTTGGTTATGCCACACGCGAAACCGAAAATTATATGCCTTTGGCATTAGATTTAGCGCATAGAATCCTTATTGAACTTGCAAAATTGCGAAGAGAGCATAAAGACATTACTTATTTACGACCAGATTCTAAAAGCCAAGTGACTATTGAATATAGTGACGATAATATCCCGCAACGCATAGATGCAATTGTAGTTTCTACACAACATGACGATTTTGATGAAGATGACACCATGTTAGCAAAAATTAGAAAAGATATTATTGAGATACTAATTCCTAGAGTGGTTGCTAAACTCCCTAAAAATATTAGAGCATTATTTAATGCTGATATTGCCTATCACATCAATCCAACAGGAAAATTTGTAATTGGTGGTCCACATGGAGATACTGG
The DNA here is from genome assembly GCA_013151975.1 of Chlorobiota bacterium. Classification (GTDB taxonomy): domain Bacteria; phylum Bacteroidota; class Bacteroidia; order Flavobacteriales; family Flavobacteriaceae; genus JAADHG01. The sequence goes on from JAADHG010000296.1 coordinate 5,200, forward strand.
CCTTACAGGACGGAAAATTATAGTAGATACGTATGGTGGCAAAGGTGCTCATGGTGGTGGTGCTTTTTCTGGAAAAGATCCAAGCAAAGTAGATAGAAGTGCAGCGTATGCTACACGACATATTGCTAAAAACTTAGTCGCAGCAGGTATTTGTGATGAAATTTTAGTGCAGGTAAGTTATGCCATTGGTGTAGCCGAACCTATGGGGATTTTTGTAGATACCTATGGTACTTGTTCGTTTAATATGACTGATGGCGAAATATCTGAAAAAGTTTCTGAAATTTTTGATATGAGACCTGCATACATTGAAGAGCGTTTAAAACTGCGACAACCAATGTATTTAGAAACTGCTGCTTACGGACATATGGGACGTAAAAATGAAGTGATTTCTAAAACGTTTACGCAACCCAATGGTGACGCAAAAACAGTTGAAGTAGAACTCTTTACTTGGGAAAAACTGGACTATGTAGATAAAGTAAAAACTGCTTTTGGATTGTAAAAGATTTTGTGTCGTTTAAGAGGTAATCTCAAAAATACTCCTGATTTATCTTTCTGAACCCTGCACTGAGCTGAGTTGAAGTGAGTTTCAGAATCTTATTCTTTTGATTTTTATAGATCCTGAAATAAATTCAGGATGACATGACTATATTATTGACTTTTCAAATAACCGCTTCTGTTTATTTTACTTGACATTGTAAGAAAAAACAACTATTTTCGTTTAACGGTTATAAAACATTAAAAGTAAATCTTGAATCTGTACGTAAAATGTCCAAATTGCAAACATGAGACTCGCTTCAAGTCTGATGCAGCAACACGTGTAGAATACGCAATGAAAAACGGAAAAATTAAAGAACTTAATTGTACTAACTGCAATAAAAACCATAGAATACAGATAAATAAAATTTATGCAAAAGAATCAAAATTTGGCATATTTAATAGCAGGATTGATTTTTTCATTTGGCTCTTTATTTGTTATCCTTTTTTGGTTTAAAATGCTTACGAATACAAATAGTAATTTTGGGTTATACGCCATAGGTCTGATATTATTAATACCTGTTTGGATATACTTAATCATCAACAAACAAGAGCGAATGAGGGTAAATACTTTCAACCATGCTTATGTAAAAGAGACAATGATTGACTAAAACATTATACAAGAACACCTATTAATCAATTACTGAGACTTGTGTTTAAAAGTAATGTTAACTACAAATCATATTTTATTCTAAACACCACATAACGGGGTTGTATAAAATACTCACTTGTACTTGTAAATAGGGCATTAGTATTATCCTGATTTAAGGATGCTGTATCTAACAAATTGGTGACACCTACTCTATATTCCCATTTATTATCCTTTTTTTGATAGGCTAAACTAGCATCTAAAAAACTATAATTATTTAAAGTTTCAACTTCATTTCTGTAGTTATAATACGAATAATCTGCTCTAAATATAAAGCTCTTTAAAAAATAGGCATCTACATTAATAAATGGGCTATTTGTAAAGAATTTTAAGCGTCCGCCACCTTGGTCGTATTCATTAATAGTAAGGTTATAACCAATATCTACATTGGGTGCTTTTCTAAAATTTGTGCTTAGCTGTGTACGATATGATTGTGTAAAAGACTCATTAACACTACGTGTATTATTAACAAATTGATTGAATTTAGAATACGAGAAATTTCCTCTAACTGATGCTTTTATCTTTCCAAAAGTACGCTCAAAACGTCCATTGAACGACAAACTCTCATCGGCAAAGTTTGAATTAAAAGACGTCGAAACTCGATTAGGCGTTTGTAAATCAGGCTCACCAGGAATGGGATTAGGAATGGTTAAAAATTGTGATTGACTTCGTATTTGGTTAATGCGTTTACTATAATTTATAAATGCAAATACATTGGTATAATTAAACATATTGAAACTAAAATAACTTAATCTTAAATTGTGAGATAAGGACTCTTCTAAGTTTCTGTTTCCTTGATATAAGGCATTATAATTATTAAGTACACTAGCTTCAGCTAACTGGTTTACATCTGTAAAACTGGTTTGCATCGTATATCTAAAATTAAGATTCTCACTCTTTTTAAGCTGAATCCTTGTATTAAAATCGGGCAATACTCTAAATATATTATCTTTAGTTTCGGTGTTGAATTGTTGATTTTTAGTAGTGTATGTATGTACCGAAAAACCTGGCGTTATCGTAAATTTCCCTGTCTTTAATCGGTAATGAAACCCTAAATAAACATCGCTAAAATTATATTTAATATCATTCTCTACTTCTGTTTGAGCATTATCTAATGTGAACTTACTCCCATTATCTAATATTTGATATATTTCTGAATTGAACCTTTGTGTACTCAATATCGTACCAAAAGAAAAATTGATATTGCTTTTATTATTTAATACATACCAGTAATCTAGTTTTGCATCAAATTTATTCGTTTTAACACGCTTATCCTGTACCAAATTAAATCCTGATTGATTAGTGTCTAAACCTAAAATGCCATCAAATCTAAATTGCGCATTTTGCTCTAAAACAGCATTGTAAAAAGGGTCTTCGTCTTGCCATAATTGCTGAGCATAAAACGCAAAAATATTTTTCTCATTTAAAGTATAATAGTAGTTTAAATTCTGATTGATGCTAAACGGATTCTGTTCTTGAACCTGATCTACATTTGAAGCAATTGAAGAGAAAAAATCTTGAAATTCGCTTTGCTTAGAAATCCTTCCAAAAACATCATAATCTAATTGATTATTACTATTTGGTTTATAGGCTGCACTTAATTTAAACAAACCTAAGTCACTTTTTTGATTCGTATTACTTGTGGTAGATTCGTCTGGAGGTGTTATTGTACCATCTTCTGATGGAATATAAGTTCTTAAGCTATTTTGTTGAATATCGGTTTTTGTTCCTGAATAAATTGCAAAACCACTTAAATCTAAATTCTTTTTTGGAGAGTAGCTAAAATTTGCAGCAGCAAACTTGGTGTCTATAGCTTTGGCTCTATTGTTTTGAGTGGTTAAAAAACCCATATCTGCCGAAGCGACATTAAAATTAGTACCACTACTAGAATTGAAAGATCTAAAACCACCACTAAAATTAAAATAATCGCGTCTGGTAAAAGGTACTTCTCCAATATTATTCAGGTCTGTAATAATATTGATACTGTATTTAGGGCTATAATAAAACAATTTTGGATGTACTAAATAACGTTCATCAAGACCTGCTCCTGCAGTAATTTCACCAAACCAAAAGCTTTTTTTTCCTTCTTTAAGTTTAATGTTTATGGCAATTCTATCTTCATTGCTTCTCACACCTCTAAGTTGCCCTACATCATCGTAGTTTTTTAATACCTGCACTTTATCAATCGCATCAGCAGGAATGTTCTTTGTGGCTAACTTGGTGTCTCCATCAAAAAACTCTTTCCCTTCAACCATTATTTTTTCAACTACTTTTCCTTCTACTTCAATTTCACCTTCATCATTTATTTCAACTCCAGGAAGCCTTTTTAAAACATCTTCAAGCTTTTTATCTGTCTCTCTTTTAAAAGAATCTGCATTGTAAATTAAGGTGTCTCCTTTAACAGACACAGGCATTTCGTAGGTGAGTTCTACGGCGTCTAGAGCATTGTCATTTTGTAAGGTAAAATCTTTTGTAATATCTATATCAGTAGTGTTAACAAGCGCTTCAAAAGTTTTTTTACCAATATAACTCACTTGAATTTTATAAGATGCATTAGATTTTAAGTAGAAGGAAAAGTAGTTGAAAAAATAATGGTTGAAGGG
>JAADHG010000224.1 GCA_013151975.1 Chlorobiota bacterium
CTTTCCTGGTACGCAATTATTTAACGATAGTTTTAACTGTACTGGTGCTACTTTAGGGCTTACAAACCGAAGTGCTGTACTAGATATTAAATTGTATCCTAACCCTGCAAAGGGTGAGTTTAGGATAGAAGGACTTCTAGAAAATTCACAATTAGAAATCTATAACTTAAATGGTGTTTTAGTTTTAAATCTAAACAATTATAAAGGGAAACGTGTAGATGTTTCAAGTCTATCAGCATCAGTTTATTTTGTGAAAATTTCTAACAGTAATGCAACTCGTGTCAAACGATTGATAATTGAATAATACTTATATCTATCTAGAATTGAATATCAATAAAATAACTTCAAACATATTTCAAAATGAAAAAAATTACATTATTATTTGCACTTACTTTAAGTTTAGGACAGATAAATGCACAAGACATAACCTTTAGTTTTGCCAATGCACAAAACACTAACGACGGCACTAATGACTTCTACGAGGTAGATATTCTTATTGAAAGTACTGTAGATTTTAAACTAGGCTCAGGACAACTCTATTTTAATTATAATACGGCTGCCTTTGGTACTAATATATCAGCCAACTCTAAAATTGAATATACACAGCCCACAAATTATATTCTTGGGGAGTTCAATGTACTTGATGTCTATGGGCAGTTTATACAAAACGATAATACAACTTCTAGAGTTTCTTTAAGCTGGCAACAGGCTTTAAGCTCTGGTGCAATGGTTGCTAACAATGTTACGGCTACTCCTGCACTACTATTTCATATAAAGATACAGTATCTTGATGTGGCACAAAGTCCAACGGTGTGTTTTGAACAGGATCCACTATTCTTAGACCAAACATTTACTGCTTGTGGTCCTACTACATTTGCAACGGTAGATTGTACTAACTTTCCTGGTACACAATTATTAAACGATAGTTTTAATTGTACTGGTGCTACTTTAGGACTTACAAAACAAAGTTTGCAGCTAGATGTTAAACTCTACCCTAATCCTGCTTCTGAGCTCGTCTACATTAAAACGCCTCAAGGTAAAAATATATCGAAGGTTGAAGTTTTTGATGTGTTAGGCAAAAAAACAGTTATACCTGCTTTAGCTAATAAAACAATTAATGTAAGCCAACTAGAAGCTGGATTGTATTTTGTGTCTATTACTTTTAATGCTAATAATATAACTAAAAAATTGATTATTAAATAGGGATAATCTAAACAAAGGCATATTTTTAATTTTATTTAGATATGCCTTTAAAAAGATAACTTTTATTTTTAAGCATATTTAACTCATTCGCTTTTCACTTATTCTTTAATTATGAGCTTTTTTAAAAAGAAGATTTTATTTTTTTTAATTCTATATGTAACGGTTTTACTTTTAAAACCAAACAGTATCATAGCTCAAAATGGAAATAAAATAGATAGTCTTAAACAAATAGTTACTAGTTCTAAAAACGATTCAATAGTAATGGATGTTTACAATAAGCTTCGCAGAGCCACAACATATTCAAACCAAAAAGCATCGCAACAATACACCTATAAATTTTTAGAGTATGCCCAAAAACAAAAAGATTCTTTTCATATAGCTCTTGCCAATTATTATTTAGGGAACTCTTATGTTGCGAGTGGTAGCTTTGAAAAAGCACTAAAACACTATTTCAAATCTGAAGCATATTTTGATCGTAAAAAAGATTCGGCACGTTTAAGTTCTGTATTAAATGGTATTGGAGCTGCCTATGAAAACAATGGCGTAGATTCTCTTTCATTAAAGTATTTTTTTCTATCAAGAGATATTAGTAGAGCAAAAAAAGATAAAAGAAGAAGTGGTATTGCATCAAATAATATAAGCAACATTTATAAAAAAAGAGGCAATTTAAAAGCTGCTATTAAGCATCTTAACGATGCAGTAGTTGATCTTAATAACCCAAGATTCAGGCAATATTTTATTACTCTTTCAATAAATCTTGCTAACGCTTATACAGAAACCAAAGAATACCCAAAAGCATTGTCTATTTACAATCAAATGCTTAAAGAAATAGATACTGTTAATGACGCATTAAATTATGCAGCAACTTTACGCGGTTTAGGAAATGTTTTTATTGCACATAAGGAAAATAAAAAGGGGCTGAATTATCTAAAGAAATCGTTTAACAAATATACCAGTAGCAACTTTCTTGACGAGCGTTTTAACACTATGAAAGACCTTATTGATGCCTATAAAATTAACAATCAAAACAAAAAAGCACTAACATTTTTTTATGAATATAATACAATAAAAGATTCTGTTTTTACTGCTAAAAAAGATAAAAACTTAACAGAAGCACTTACAAAGTATGAAACTGAAAAAAAGGATAAGGAAATTACTAAACAACAATTGGTTTTAAAACAAAATGAAACAGAAATTCTTAAAAGAAAAAGTGAATTTAGAATTGCCCTATTTGGAAGTATTTTATTACTCATAATAAGTTTAGGGCTAGTACTGTTTTACAGACAAAATCAAAAAATTAAAAATAAACAAATAGAATCCTTAAAAGCTCGAAAAAAATTAAACAAACTAGAGGCTCTTATTGAAGGTGAAGAAAAAGAACGCAAACGCATTGCACAAGATTTACATGATGGTATTAATGGCGATTTGTCAGTTATTAAATACAAAATTACTTCTATTGAAAACAAAAAATTAAACGAGGCTGAAAAAAAGGAATATAATAAAGCCATTTCAATGTTGGATAACGCCATTGAGCAAGTACGACACATCTCGCATAATTTGGCACCTCCATCACTTCAAAATTTTAATTTAATTGAAGCCATACAACAATATTGTAGTAAAGTTTCAGATTCAAGCACTTTAAAAATTAATTTTCAAAACTATGGTAAATTCCTTACTTTAAACAAAGAAACTGAAACTGCAATTTATAGAATTGTACAAGAAGCTATTAATAATATTGTGAAACATTCAAAAGCCACAGAAGCGTTGATACAGATCAATGCACATGAAAATAATCTTCTTATAACTATTGAAGATAATGGCATTGGATTTAATCCAAATAATAATTATGAAGGCTTGGGTTTAAAAAATATTCGTTCTCGTGTAGAGCTATTAAAAGGCGATCTAAATATAGACTCTAACGATACAGGAACTTCAATACAAATTAACATTGATTTAAACTAATTGAAGCTGTTTTTTAAATATATTAACCAATCTATTTTTTGTAAATTACAATCAATATTGAAATTACACCTTACATATCTCAACTACTTTATATTCTTTATGCTATTTACTGCAAATGCACAACATAAAGAAGTAACAGACTCTTTGTCTCAAAAAGACATATTAGATAATAAATTGCAACAAGCATTACAAAAATATGATTTTGATAAGGCATTAATTATAATAGACAGTATTGAGCAATATGGCATAAAAACTAAAGACAGTTTGTTTATTGCTTATGCCTATGATGCCAAGGTTACCATTTACCAATTTCAACATACCATTACCAAAGCAAAGCCTTATATTATAAAGAATATTGATATTTATAAACACTATAATTACAGTAGTAATATTATTGAGTCTTATGCCATTTTAGCCAGCTTAATAAGACAAGAAGGGAAGTTAGACTCTAGTTTTTATTATCTTAATAAAGCCACTAAATATATTACTGACACTACTTTAACCAGAAGTATAAAATATTTGTATAACCAAAAAAGCTTGTCATTTGCTAATACAAAACATGTAGATTCTTCATTGTATTACACATTTAAAAGAATTGCACTTATTAAAAATGACAACCCGTACGAATTAAGTAATGCATATATGGAATTGGCACTTACGTTTTCTAAATTTTATGACTATCCTAAAGCCTTACAGTATAGTGTTTATAAATATCACTGTTCTAGAAAAAAGTAAAACTAAATTAAGTATTACAACATCCAGAGCTTTAATTATGAAGTGTAATATTTTATTGCACTTAAAACAATATAATGATATTGAAGAAGTAGCAAATAAGACCTTAGATATATTAAAACAGAAAAAATTTCCTGAATTTGAAACGCAATTAAACATTACACTTTCAAAGTTGTATTGGAATAGAAATCAACCTGAAAAAGCAAACACTTTTTTATCAGATACTCTTATTGAAAACAAAAAAATATCATCGAGTACCTTATTCGACTTTTATTTAACACAATTAGAACAAAATCTTTATAAAAAAGACTGGAAATCTTCAAAAATTTTAATAGAAAAACTCAACATACTCATTACAAAAACAAGCAGTTTAAATAAAAAACAACAATTCTATAAACTATCATCAAACTATTGGGCTAAAGTTAAGGATTTCAAGAAAAGTTATGATGCACAAAGTCAATATCTAAATATAGTAGAACAAACAAACAATAGGCAACAAACCTATATTATATATGATCTTGAAAACAAATACCAACTCACTAAAAAAGATGAGGAAATAGCAAAGCAACAGTTAGTATTAGAGCAAAATAAAACGGCAATGCTAAAAAAGAAAAATGAGTTTAGAGTTGCGTTATTTGGAGGCCTTTTACTATTGATTACAAGTATGGGTATTTGGTTGTTTTACAGACAACGACAAAAACTTAAAAACAAGGAAATAGAAACCTTAATTGCTCAAAAAGAATTAAATAAGCTAAGCGCACTTATTGAAGGTGAAGAAAAAGAACGCAAACGTATTGCACAAGATTTGCACGATGGCATTAATGGTGATTTATCTGTTATTAAATATAAAATAACCTCTGTAAATCAAGACAACTTCAAGACCAAAGAAAAAGAAGAATTTGAACAAGCGGTTTTAATGCTGGATAATGCTATTGAGCAAGTACGCCATATTTCGCACAATTTGGCACCTCCATCACTTCAAAATTTTAATTTAATTGAAGCCATTCAACAATATTGTAATAAAATTGCAGCATCAAATAGTTTAAAAATTAATTTTCAAAGCTATGGTGAATTGCTTACCTTAAACAAAGACACTGAAACAGCCATTTATAGAATTATTCAAGAAGCTCTTAATAATATTGTAAAACACTCAAAAGCCTCAGAAGCATTAGTGCAAATTAATACACATGATAATAATAACCTTCTTATAACTATTGAGGATGATGGCATTGGATTTAACCCAAATAACAACTATAAAGGCTTAGGATTAAAAAATATTCGTTCTCGTGTAGAGCTATTAAAAGGCGATCTAAATATAGAATCAAACAATACGGGAACATCCATACAAATTAACATTGATTTAAACTAATTTAGTTATGATAAATATCGTGATTTTAGATGATCATTTAATGGTTTTAGAAGGGCTTCAGTCTATGCTAAACAGTCAGCAAAATATTGTAGTAACCAACACCTTTAGTCGTGGTATTGATTTACTAACCTTTTTAAAAACTGAAACACCAAGTATAATACTGCTCGATATTAATTTACCAGACAGTAATGGTATAGATCTTTGTAAAACTATAACTAATTTATATCCTCAAATCAATATAATTGGTTTATCCAATTTTAGTGATACTGGTTTTATAAAAAATATGATTCGCAATGGCGCCAAAGGTTATTTACTAAAAAACACTACCAAAGACGAGCTTATAAAAGCTATTAAAGCAGTTAATTATGGTAAAACATATCTTCCCGTTATTTTAAAAGAAAAATTATTAAACGAAAGTTTTGGCGTGCAGTCATCTACTTTTATTCCAAAACTTACACGACGAGAGAACGAAATTTTAACTTGCATTGCAGAAGAGTTGACAAATACTGAAATTGCTAAACAGCTTTTTATAAGTACAAAAACCGTTGAAAGCCATCGCAAAAATTTACATCAAAAATTTGGTGTTCGCAATACTGCTGGACTTATTAAAGAAGCATTTACCAAAGGGCTGTTAAATTAAATTTTAAGCATCGCTCCAGAACCATTTATTGTACTGTAAATAATATTACCACCACGTAATGTTATGCCTTTGGCAATGTCTTCCTCTAAAAGCATAGCGCCATCTGCATCTATATAATCTAAAAGTGGTGCAATTTGTACTAAATTGGAAATTCCAATACTAGATTCGGTCATACAACCTGCCATAACTTTTAGGTTTAGCTGTCTTGCTTTTTCAATCATTTTAAGTGCTGGAGTAAGACCGCCACATTTCATGAGTTTTATATTAATTCCATGAAACACTTCAGCACAAGCTTCAACATCTTCAAAACGTTGACAGCTTTCATCTGCTATAATTGGAAGCACCGCTTTTTCTTTTAGAATTTTCATTTCTTTCCAAGCATCCGCTTTTAGAGGCTGCTCAATAAACTCAACTTCAAGTTCCTTTAGCTCTACTGCATTATCTAACGTTTCTTGAACTGTCCATGCGCAATTGGCATCAATTCTAAAAACAGCATCGGTAATCTTCCGAAGCTCTGAAACAATAGCAACGTCGTGGTTTGTGCCTAATTTAATCTTATAAACAGGCCACGGCGTTTCTATAATCTTCTGCTTCATCTTTTCGATAGCATCAATCCCAATGGTATAATTACTTTGTGGAATAAACATATCATTATTACTCCAAAAACTTCGCAAAGTTTTGTTTTTACACTTAGCATAAAAATCCCAATAAGCACAATCTATAGCACACAACGCAAAGTAATCATCTTTTAATTTGGGCGCTAGTAATTGCCATAATTGTTCTGGCTGAACGTCATGAGCGTTTTCAATTATTGGTCTTACACTTTCAATTGAAGCCTGTAATTTTTCAATTGTACTGTTGTAATACGGGTTAACTGTTGCTTCTCCATAACCCGTAAAATCTCCATTTGTAATAGAAACTATTATGGTATTTTGAACTGTAACAGTATACCTTGACGTGGTAAACGGGTGTTTTAAGGGGAGTTGAAAATGTTTTGAGGCAACTGTTAAATTCATGAGCTAAATATAACTTTTTTCAAAAGAAAAGTCAATCTCAAAAATTGGTCTTTATATTAAATAGTTTTCTTCAAAAGATTCCACTTTTCAGCGGAATTAATTCAACTATCAAATTTTGCTTCGTTTTACAACTTGTAAAATTTGGGTTTCATTAATATGCATCCTCATGTACTTTGGCAACTGCTCTACCACTTGGGTCATTCATGTTTTTAAAGGCTTCATCCCATTCTAAAGCTATTTTTGTACTACAGGCTACGCTTGGTTCTTGTGGCACACAAAGCGCCGCGGCATCACTCGGGAAATGTTCTGCAAAAATGGAACGATAATAAAACTCCTCCTTGCCTGTTGGTGTTTGTATTGGGAATTTGTAGTTCGCATTAGCTAATTGCTCATTAGTTACAGCTTCTTCTACAACTTCTTTTAAAGTATCTATCCAGCTATAACCAACGCCATCACTAAATTGTTCTTTTTGTCGCCATGCCACACTTTCTGGTAACATATCTTCAAAGGCTTTTCGAATTACCCATTTTTCCATACGCTCACCATTAATCATTTTATCTTGCGGATTGATTCGCATGGCAACATCCATAAACTCTTTATCTAAGAAAGGTACACGTCCTTCAATGCCCCAAGCAGCTAAACTTTTGTTTGCTCTGAGACAATCGTACATGTGTAACTTGTCTAATTTACGAACCGTTTCCTCATGAAACTCTCTAGCATTTGGTGCTTTATGAAAATACAAATAGCCTCCAAACAACTCGTCGGCACCTTCTCCTGAGAGTACCATTTTTATACCCATAGACTTAATTACTCTCGCCATTAAATACATAGGAGTTGAAGCTCTAATAGTTGTAATATCATAGGTTTCTAATTGATATATTACATCCTTAATGGCGTCTAGTCCTTCTTGAATAGTGAATTTAATTTCATGATGAACAGTACCAATATGATCTGCTACTTTTCGTGCTGCAGCCAAATCTGGCGAACCTTCTAATCCTACAGAAAATGAATGTAATTGTGGCCACCAAGCTTCAGTTTTATCATCGGCTTCAATACGTCGCTGTGCATATTTTTTTGCGATGGCAGAAGTAACAGATGAGTCTAATCCTCCAGATAATAAAACCCCATAAGGCACATCACTCATTAGTTGCCTGTGTACTGCATCTTCAAGAGCTTGTTTTATTTCTTCAATTTCTGTTGCATTTTCTTTTACAGCTTCATAATCTGTCCATTCTCTTTGATACCATTTTATAAATTGTCCATCTTTACTAGACATATAATGTCCTGGAGGAAATAATTCGATTTTTGTACAAATGCCCTCTAGCGCTTTCAATTCTGAAGCAACATAAAATGTTCCGTGTTGATCCCAACCAATGTACAGTGGAATGATTCCCATGTGATCTCTCGCTACAAAATACTCGTCTTTTTCAGCATCGTAAATAGCAAAGCCAAAAATACCATTCATTTCATCTATAAAGTTTGCTCCTTTTTCCTTGTACAAAGCAAGTATTACTTCACAATCACTTTCTGTTTGAAAACTATAAGTTGGTTTCGACAAGCTCAACCCATCGCCTTCAAACTGCTTACGTAACTCCCTATGGTTATAAATTTCGCCATTGGCAGCTAAGATTAACTTTCTATCTTCACTAAACAAAGGTTGCTTCCCAGAAGCAGGATCTACAATGGCTAAACGTTCGTGAGCTAAAATCGCTTTATCGTTGCTATATATTCCGCTCCAGTCTGGTCCTCGATGACGAATTTTTTTCGCCATTTCTAAAATTTGGGGTCTTAATATTTCCGATTTTTGTTTCAAATTGAAAGCACATACTATTCCACACATAATCTTTTCTTTTAATTTTATAGTACAAACATCTATATTATGTTTCATATTATAAACATAAAATGCTATATTGATTACATATTAAAGCTATTACTTGTAAATTACATATATATTGAAATTAAAAATCATAT
>JAADHG010000202.1:0-5069 GCA_013151975.1 Chlorobiota bacterium
CTTCAGCACATAGTTCTAGTAATTTTGAAAAGCTAACAGCTGTTGCTTTTTGAATGTCAGAAGCTTTGCTAAAATCTTTTTTTAAGCCGCCTCCATACCACAAATAGCTGTCTACATTTTGCCCTAAAAGCGTGATTTCTTTATAGCCTTTTTCCCAAAGGTCGTTTACTTCTTCAATAATGCTTTGCGGATTTCGGCTGCGTTCGCGCCCACGTGTAAACGGAACAACACAAAACGTACACATATTATCGCAACCTCGAGTTATAGAGACAAAGGCTGTAACGCCATTGCTATTTAACCGTACAGGAGAAATATCACCATAAGTTTCTTCTTTAGATAAGATAACATTTACTGCGTTTCTACCATCTTCAACCTCAGCAATAAGGTTGGGTAAATCTTTATAGGCATCAGGACCAACAACAAGATCCACTATTTTTTCTTCTTCAAGAAATTTTTCTTTTAAACGCTCAGCCATACAACCTAAAACACCAACCTTCATTCTTGGATTAATCTTTTTTACAGCATTGTATTTTTGCAAACGCTTTCTAATAGTTTGCTCAGCTTTATCTCTTATGGAGCAAGTATTTACTAAAACCAAATCGGCTTCTTCTAGATTTTGAGTTGTATTAAAGCCTTCATTAGAGAGGATGGAAGCAACAATTTCACTATCGCTAAAATTCATAGCACAGCCATAACTTTCTATAAATAGCTTACGAAAATTGTCTTTCTTTTGTTCGATTACGAGGTTTTCACCTTGTCTTTTTTCGTCAATAATCTTCTCCATAAATAATGTTGAACACTTTTGTGGTCAATAAGTGTGCAAAGATACAATTAATTTATATTTTATGACAAAGTGGCAGATTTATAAAGTAATTTTTTGCATTGTGAATAAAAACCATTTACTTTGAGTATTAACACTAACTAACTTAATCAAAATGAATACTACATCTTCTTTGCAAGAAAGAATAAGAAATGCAAAAGCATTAGATTTCGGAACTATTTTTAGTGCGTCGATTGAATTGTTTAAGAAAACTTGGATACAGGGTTTTTTATTACAATTGTTTACATTTTTAATAATGTTGCCTTTAATTATAGTTCTATATATACCATTATTTGCTATGATATTTGCTCAAGCAGAAAACGGTTATAGTGATACTGACATGTTTAGTGAATTTTATGCAGGCATGTCTATTATTTATGTGCTTTTTGTAATTGTTGGTGTTTTTGTTTTAGGTGCAGTTTCTGTGGCATTAAACGCAGCGTTCTTTAGAATTATGAAGATGTTAGATCATGGCGAAGCTGTTACAACAGGAGATTTTTGGTATTTTTTAAAGGGTAAATATCTGAGTAAAACATTTATGCTAATGTTAGTCTCTATTCTTATTGCTATACCTTCAGTATTGTTGTGTTATATACCTTTATTATATGTAATGGTACCTATGTCGTTTTTCGCAATTATTTTTGCGTTTAATCCAGAATTAAGCGTTGGTGATATTGTAAAACTTAGTTTTAATTTAGGAACTAAAAAATGGTTGCTTGCATTTGGATTAATAATTATATCTTCATTATTAGCAGAAATTGTTGGCTTTTTACTCTGCGGAGTTGGATTGCTTTTTACAGCTGCTTTTGTGTATCATCCTGTATACTTAATATATAAGGAGGTAATTGGATTTGATGATGATGGTGAAATTAATCAAATTGGGGCTGCCATAGAATAAAATATAATATTTAAAAGAGGCTGTCTAAAAAGTGTTATTCTGAATGCAATGAAGAATCTCTAAGACAATTAAACTATTGACAATACGATAATTGTGATTTTTCGACTATGCTCAAAATGACAATAAATACACTTTTTAGACAGGTTTTTTTATGCCCTTTTTTAATTTAAAATTTGCAGATAAAAAAAATAATATACATTTGTACCTCTAAAAAAAATGAATAATGGCGAAGAATTTAGTGATTGTAGAGTCACCAGCAAAGGCTAAAACTATAGAAAAATTCCTAGGTAAAGATTTTAAAGTAGAGTCCAGTTTTGGGCATATTGCAGATTTACCATCAAAGGAATTAGGTGTAGATGTAGAAGGTGACTTCAAACCTAAATATGAAGTTTCTAAAGACAAAAAAGCAGTTGTAAAGAAACTTAAAGAACTTGCAAAAAAAGCAGAAATGGTTTGGTTAGCAAGTGATGAAGATAGAGAAGGAGAAGCTATTGCTTGGCATTTGGCAGAATCTTTAAAGTTGGATAAAGACAAAACTAAACGTATTGTTTTTCATGAAATTACAAAAACTGCAATTCAGAATGCTATTAAAAACCCAAGAAGTATAGATTATAATTTAGTCGATGCACAACAAGCACGTCGTGTTTTAGATAGGATAGTAGGATACGAATTATCTCCAGTATTATGGCGTAAAGTAAAGGGAGGTTTGTCTGCAGGTCGTGTACAATCAGTATCTGTAAGATTAATTGTTGAGCGCGAACGCGAAATACAAAATTTTAAACCTCAAGTATCTTATAGAATAGATGCTGAATTTTCTACTGCAGATGCAAAGACCTTTAAGGCGAAGTTAGCTAAGAATTTTTCAAACAAAGAAGACGCTTTTAAGTTTTTAAAAGCAAATGTTTCGGCAAATTTCAAGGTTGCAGATTTAGAAAAAAAACCAGTAAAAAAGTCGCCAGCAGCTCCATTTACAACCTCGACATTACAACAAGAGGCATCACGTAAACTCTATTTTTCAGTAAGTAAAACCATGACGATGGCGCAACGCCTTTATGAAGCAGGGTTAATTACGTATATGAGAACGGATAGTGTGAATCTATCTGATGAAGCTCGTAAAGGAGCACAGGCTGAAATTGAAAATGCTTATGGTTCACAATACAGTAAACCAAGAAATTATAAAGGAAAAAAAGGAGCACAAGAAGCACATGAAGCTATTCGTCCAACCGATTTTTCTAGAAGTACGGTAAACATAGATAGAGATCAAGCACGATTGTATGAATTGATTTGGAAACGTGCTATTGCATCTCAAATGAGTGAAGCGCAATTAGAGCGAACCAACGTTAAAATTAATGCGTCTACGCATAACGAAGCGTTTACAGCTAAAGGCGAAGTAATAACCTTTGATGGGTTTTTAAAAGTGTATTTAGAAGGAACAGATGATGAAAACCTTGAGCAAGAAGGTATGCTTCCTGCATTACAGGTTAATCAATCGCTTACAAATAATTATATAACGGCAACCGAACGTTACACGCGTCCACCATATAGATATACCGAAGCCTCTTTAGTAAAGCAATTAGAAGAGCTAGGTATTGGTAGACCATCTACATATGCGCCAACAATTTCAACAATTCAAAATAGAAATTATGTTGAAAAAGGAACTGTTGATGGCGAAGAACGAAAGTATTTGCAAATTACACTTCAAGAAGGTGAAGTTAAAGAGCAAACACTAACAGAAAAAGTAGGCTCAGATAAAGGTAAATTAGTACCAACAGATATTGGTATGATTGTAACCGACTTTTTGGTTACTCATTTTGAAACTATTTTAGATTACAATTTTACAGCAAAAGTAGAAGATCAGTTTGATGCTATTGCCGACGGTAAAGAAGATTGGACACAAATGATGAAAAACTTTTATAAAGAGTTTCATCCAAAAGTAGAAGATGTACAAGCCAATGCCGAAAGAGAATCAGGCGAGCGTGTTTTAGGAACAGACCCGAAAACCGGAAGACAAGTAAGTGTGCGTTTAGGTAAATTTGGGCCAATGGTGCAAATAGGAACTGTTGATGATGAAGATAAACCACTTTTTGCAAGTCTTTCTCCTGAACAACAACTTAATTCCATTACTTTTGAAGAAGCCATGAATTTGTTTCAATTGCCTAAGCAATTAGGGAATTATGAAGGCGAGACCATTGAAGTAAATAATGGACGTTTTGGACCTTATGTGAAATTTGGAAAAAAGTTTGTGTCGTTACCTAAAGGTGTAGACCCTCTTAATGTTGAGTTAGATGAAGCCATTGCGCTAATTAAAGAGAAAGAAAAGGCAGATGCCCCAATATATACTTATCAAGGATTGCCAGTACAAAAGGGGAAAGGACGCTTTGGACCATTTATTAAATGGAACAATATGTTTATTAATGTAAATAAAAAATACGATTGGGATAATTTATCTGATACTGATATCGTTGAACTGATAGAAGATAAAATTCAAAAAGAAAAGGATAAATTAATTCATCATTGGGAAGCTGAAGGTATTAGAGTAGAAAAAGCGAGATGGGGAAGACACCACATAATACAAGGAAAGTTAAAAATTGAGCTACCTAAAACAGTTGATGTCTCTAAATTTACATTACAAGAGGTACAGGATATCATAGAAAAAAACAAGCCTAAAAAGAAAACAAGAAAAAAAGCAACCGCAAAAAAGAAATAATACATGAACTTCAATTTTCTTTCTCCTGTTCAGGATTTAGTTTTAGCACACAACGAATTACTATCTGCTCATGTGCTTGGAAGAAAATTAAAGATACACTCAAAACAACATGGAATTCCAAATCTTGACGGAGTTACAATTGCCATTATTGGAGTACTCGAGAACCGAAATGATGTAAACTATATTGGCGAAGATTTTCAGCTCAGTGAAATTAGAAAGTCTTTATATGCTTTATTTCCTGGGAATTGGCATCAAACAGTTGCAGATCTTGGCGATATTTTAAAAGGCGAAACAGTTGAAGACACATATTTTGCATTACAAACTACAGTAACCATATTATTAGAAAAGAACATTATTCCTATTATTATAGGAGGTAGTCAAGATTTAACCTATGCTAATTACAGGGCTTATGATAATTTAACAAATATGGTTAATGTTGTAAATGTTGATAGTAATTTTGATTTAGGAGATTCAGCCAAACCCATAAAAAACAATAGTTTTTTAGGAAAGGTAATTTTAGAACAACCTTATAATTTATTCAATTACTCCATTTTAGGATATCAAACCTATTTTAATTCTCAAGAAGAAATAGATTTAATGGACAAGCTTTATTTTGAAGCTTATAGATTAGGCGAAATTACGAG
>JAADHG010000202.1:5144-7777 GCA_013151975.1 Chlorobiota bacterium
GTAAGTGTGAAGCAAAAATATTCCCCTAATGGATTTGATGGTAAAGAAATATGTGCTATTTCTAGATATGCAGGTATAAGTAATAAAGTAACATCTTTTGGTATTTATGAATATAAACCTTCAAAGGATGACGATGCTACAGCAATGCTTATAGCACAAATTATTTGGTATTTTATAGAAGGGGTTAATTGCAGAGTTAGAGACGATGATTTTACTGAAAAATCAAAATATCAAAAGTTTACTGTTTTAATTGAAGACCAAGAACTTATCTTTTATAAAAGCAATCAAACAGGGCGTTGGTGGATAGAAATACCTTTTTTACCAAAAGTTAATAATAAATTAAAACAACACACGTTATTACCTTGCATGCATGAAGATTATATTGATGCAAGCAATGGGATAATACCCGAAAGATGGTATAAAGCATATAAAAAAAACAGCGTTTAAAGACGAGCAAAAGATGTAAATACATCGATGAAATGCATTTTTTTAAGATAAAATGCACATTTTTTGCCAAAAAAGTTGTTTTTATGAAAATATATAAATATGTTTACACCCTCAAAACAATTAAAGATCAATAATTAACCTCGAATTTATGTTTATCAAGAAGTTAGTATTATTTACAGCAGTTTTAGCTTTTATAACCAGTTGTGGAACTGGAGACAAAGGCGAATTGGTTGGAATTAAAGGAAAGAAATGGCACCCAGAGAAGCCATACGGAATGACATTAGTTCCTGGAGGCGCATTTATCATGGGGAAATCTGATGATGATTTAGCTGGAGTTAAGGATGCACCAACAAAAACTGTTACCGTAAGAGCATTCTATATGGACGAAACCGAAATTACAAATGCCGAATACCGTCAATTTGTAGAATGGGTAAGAGATTCTACTATTAGAACAAAACTTGCAATTCTTGCTGATGAAGTTGGTGAAACCGATCCTGAGTCTGATGGTATTGGACAGTTTGCTTTTAAAGATGCAGATACTACTGATATGAGTGTGTACGAAAAATATATGCTAGACAATTATAGTGGTATGGGAGACGATTATTATGAAGGCAGAAAATTAAATCACGACGTAGATTTAATATTTGATACTGATGAATATCCAGACGAGTACTATGCTGAAGTTATGGATTCTATGTATTTACCTTTAGAAGAATCTTATAATGGGCAACGTACTTGGGATGTTAGAAAGTTTAAATTTCAGTACACAACTATGGATATCCAAACGGCTGCAAAATACAGAGAGTTGAGACGTAGTGATGTTATTGAAAAAAGAGAAATAGAAGTATATCCTGATACAACAGTTTGGATACGAGATTTCTCATATTCGTATAACGAGCCTATGCACAACGATTATTTTTGGCATGATGCCTATGCCGACTATCCAGTAGTTGGTGTTACTTGGAATCAAGCCAGAGCATTTTGTCAATGGCGTACATTAAATAAAAACTCGTATCAAAAACAAAGAGATAAACAATTTGTAAACGGGTTTAGATTACCATCAGAACCAGAATGGGAATATGCTGCAAGAGGTGGTTTACAAGGAGCTACATTTCCTTGGGGAGGTCCTTATGCAATAAATGACCGAGGTTGTTTTATGGCAAACTTTAAACCATTACGAGGAGATTATGCAGCAGACCAAGCTTTATATACAGTAGAAGCAAAGTCTTTTGAACCTAACGATTATAATTTATACAATATGGCTGGGAACGTATCCGAATGGGTAATGTCATCATACGATCCTGCGTCTTACGAATACTCTTCAACAGTTAATCCAAGTGTAAATGATACCGAAAACGAACGTAAAGTTGTTAGAGGTGGCTCTTGGAAAGATGTTGCTTACTTCCTACAAGTAAGTTCTAGAGATTACGAATATGCAGATTCTGCAAGAAGCTACATTGGTTTCCGAACAGTACAAGATTACATGGGAACTGAAGTAACAAATAATGCCCTAAAAAAAGGAAAAAGAAAAAATTAACCAAAACTTAAAACTTAACTAAAAACAAAACATTATGGCACAATCAAAAGCAAGTAAAAGGTTCATGAACATGGCCTACGGACTAGGAGCATCAATAGTAATTGTTGGCGCACTTTTCAAAATTATTCACTTTCAAATAGGACCACTAACAGGGAACGTTATGTTAACTCTTGGTCTTGTAACTGAAGCAATCATTTTTGCAATTTCGGCTTTCGAACCAGTAGATGACGATTTAGACTGGTCTTTAGTTTATCCAGAACTAGAAGGGGGAAAAACAGCAAAGAAAGATAAAGAGTCTAAAGATGCCGAAGGTATATTATCTAAAAAACTAGACGAGTTACTTAAAGACGCCCAAATAGATAGTGAGCTTATGGCAAGTCTAGGAGACAGCATTAAAAACTTTGAAGATGTTGCTAAAAATATGGCACCAACTGTAGAGTCTATCTCTGCTACTAAAAAGTATGGCGAAGAAATGTCGTTAGCTGCAGCACAAATGGAATCTTTAAATAGTTTATATAAAGTACAGTTAGAAAGCGTAAATCGCCAATCTACAATTAACGAAGAAGCTATAGAAAACGCATCTAAGTTAAAGGAGCAAATGCAATCATTAGCCTCAAACCTTTCATCATTAAATGGTGTATATGGTGGA
>JAADHG010000293.1 GCA_013151975.1 Chlorobiota bacterium
TAACCTTGAACTCGTTGAACCTGTAATTGAAAAGGGGAAAGATATATTAAACAGCCTCATTGACGAATACAACCAACTTGTTGTAAAAAATAAAAATGAAGTTGTAAAAGTTACTTCCGATTTCATCAACAATCGGTTACAAGTAGTTTCATCAGAATTATCAGCTGTAGACTTAACATCAGAGACTATTAAAAAGGACAATAAATTAACCGATTTATCTTCACAATCAAGTATTTTTCTTCAAACGGAAAGAGATATAGAAGCCCAACAAGTTGCAACTTCTACAGAATTACAGCTTATTGACTATATGTCTAATTATTTAAAAGAGAATAGTAGCAATAGTGAACTTATTCCAGTCAACATGTCTTTTAGAGATAATTCTATAAATGAAATCACCAGAAAGCATAATGATTTAGTTATTCAACGTAATAGAATGCTAAAAAATTCAAGCGAAAAGAATCCAGTTGTTGTTAATTTAGATGCGCAAATTATAAGCTTAAAACAAAGTTTAAATGCGGGTTTAGAGAATATTAAATCCTCAAATAAAATAAAACTAGAAGCATTAGATAGAGAAGGTTCAAGAATTTCATCACAGTTATATTCTGCTCCTAAAAAAGAGAGACAATTTAGAGATTTAAAACGTCAACAAGATATCAAGGAATCATTATATCTATATTTATTACAAAAGCGTGAAGAATCTGCTATATCACATGGTGTAACGTCGCCCAATGCTATAATTATAGACGAAGCTTATGCTAGCTCACTCCCTATTTGGCCAAAAAAAGAAATATTATTTTTAGGAGCCTTTATTTTAGCTTTTCTTATTCCAACTAGTACAGTTTATATTTTGGATATGTTGGATACAAAAATTAGAAATAAAAGTGATATTAATAAGGAGCTATCTATACCTTTTATTGGTGATGTTCCTAAATCAAGTTCTAAAAAAGCTTTTATAGAGAAATTAGATTATTCTCCAAAAGCTGAAGCTTTCAGATTGATTAGAACTAATATTGATTTTATGATTCCTAATACAGGGAAAAGTAAAGGGAAAACTATTTTTGTAACATCTACCACCAGCAAAGAAGGGAAATCACATACAACCATTAACCTAGCAAAATCTTTATCCTTTTCAAATAAAAAAGTATTAATTATTGAAACAGATATACGAGTTCCTAAATTAAATAAATATCTAGGTATTGAAGATAAAAAAGGGCTTGGTTTAACTAACTTTATTGTCGATAATAAAATAAATTTTGCTGATGTAATTAATAAGGTAAGTGATAATTTAGACATAATTCCTTGTGGAACCATCCCTCCTAATCCAGCAGAATTATTGATGGATGAAAAATTAGAAATACTTTTTAATGCTGTAAAAAATAAATACGATTACATTATTGTAGATACTGCGGCTGTTGGGCTTGTAACCGATACTTTATTGATTAGTAAATTTGCAGACATGGTAATTTATGTGGTTAGAGCAAATTATATTGACAAACGCCAACTGCATATAGCACAATCAATGTATGATGAAAAAAGACTTCCAAATATGGTCATACTCTTAAATGCAATTATACAGAAAAAAGGTTATGGTTATGGCTATGGAAATATTCCTAAGAAAAAATTTAAATTCTTTTAGTAATACTTGTTTTTTATAACTCTAAATTCTTCTTCGCTTTTTTTCTTGTTTCAATAAGTTAAGCTCTCTATTGGTTTGTCCTGCAACAGACGTATTTTCTTCTGCTCTTCGTATTAAATATGGCATAACATCTTTAACGGGACCAAATGGCACATATTTGGCAACATTGTAGCCTGCATTTGCAATATTAAAGCTAATGTGATCACTCATACCATAAAGTTGCCCAAACCACACACGGTTATCATTCTTGGCTATATTAAGCTTTTCCATAATCTCCATTGCCAAATAAGAGCTTTTTTCATTGTGTGTACCTACAAAAAGAGAAATATCGTTAAGATTATTTAAGATATATGTAAGTATATTATTAAAATTGTCATCCGTAGCTTTTTTGTCTTCACAAATTGGAGATACATAATTTTTTTCTTTAGCTCTTAGCCTTTCCTTTTCCATATATGCGCCTCTCACAATTTTCATTCCAAGGGTAAAACCTTCTCTTTTGCTACGCTCATGCAACGCTTTAAGATAATCAAATCTATCCCAACGGTAAGCTTGTAATGTGTTATAAACAATAGGTTTTTCAGTATTATACACTTTCATCATCTCCTCTACTAATGCATCAGCAGCATCTTGCATCCAACTTTCTTCAGCATCAATAAGAACTTCAACATCTTTTTCTTTTGCAAGTTTGCAAACCTTATGATAGCGCGTTACAATTTTATTCCATTCGTCTTGCTCATCTGCAGTAAGCACTATGCCGCTTCCTTTTTTTTCATACAAATCAAGACGCCCAAAACCTGTTGGCTTAAAAACGGCTATTGGCATCGACTCCTTATTTGAAGCAAACTCAATTATTTCAAGAGTTTTATTTACAGCAATATCGAATTGAGCTTCATTTTCTTTTCCTTCAACTGAATAATCTAATACACTTGAAACGCCTTCATTAAACATATTATCTATAACTTGTAAGCAATCTTCTTCGCTTACGCCACCGCAAAAATGATCAAAAACAGTTGATCGTATTAATCCTTCAACCGGTAAGTTGGCTTTTAATGCAAAATTGGTAGCTGCTGTACCTATTCTCACCAATGGTTCGTGTGAGATCATTTTAAACAAAAAGTAGGCACGTTCTAATTCGGAATCGCTTTTGAGCTTAAAAGCAATTTTTGTATTATCAAAAATTCTTGTTTCTGACATATCTCAAAACTATTTTAAGCAAAGATATTTATAACTAAGATACTTTTTTAATAAAATTCTACTTATTTTCATGCCAAATTATTTGGTTCACTCTTTATGAAATCTATAGTTACACAGCACTACGCAATTCATTTTAATTCAGTATGTTACACTGAATTGAATACCCTTTTAAATAATTCAAACTTTTCTAAAATTTTTGTACTTGTAGATACTAATACACACAACCATTGCCTCAATATTTTTTTATCTCATTTAGTAGTACAGCAAGAGATTGAAATTATTGAAATAGAAGCTGGCGAAATAAATAAAACAATTGATACTTGTGTAGGTGTATGGAATACATTTTCAGAGCTTAATGCCGATAGAAAGTCTCTTGTAATTAATTTAGGTGGTGGTGTGGTAACAGATTTAGGTGGCTTTGTAGCCTCTACATTTAAGCGAGGAATTTCATATATTAATGTGCCGACAAGCTTGCTGGCAATGGTTGATGCATCAATTGGCGGAAAAACAGGAGTTGATCTTGGAACATTAAAAAATCAAATTGGTATTATTAATTCTGGTGAAATGGTTTTAATCGACACTGCTTTTTTAGATACTTTACCACAAAATGAAATGCGTTCTGGCTTAGCCGAAATGCTAAAACACGGTTTAATACATGACCAAGCATATTGGGATAAAATGAGTAATCTTGGACAATACACTCGCGCAGATTTAGATATGCTAATTTATGAATCTGTTCAAATTAAAAAAGAAATAGTTACACAAGATCCTACGGAAATAGGACTACGAAAGACATTAAATTTTGGTCATACCCTAGGACATGCCATAGAATCTTATTTTTTAAGTGAGTCGAAGAAAACGCATTTATTGCATGGTGAAGCCATAGCTATTGGAATGATTTTAGCATGCTATATTTCTTATAAGCAAGAAGGTTTTCCGAAAGAAAAATTAGAATCTATTAAAACCATCATTTTAAATACGTATGGTAAAGTAGCAATTTTAGAATCTGATTATCCACCAATTATAGAATTGTTGAAATACGATAAAAAGAATACACATGGCAATATCAATTTTGTTTTGCTTGAAGATATTGGTAAAACAAAAATTGATTGTATTGTAGATAACGCTACTATACGTGAAGCATTTTCATATTATATAGCATAATTAGCTTGTTTTTTTCCTCCTAATACTTTTTTGAATTAAAATAATTCGTAAATTTAGTACAACTAGAAGTAGTTGCTTTCTAAACTCAACTTTGATTTAATTTATATATGATAAAATAATTTTAATAACATACAATATGAAGCGCGTAATTATCGATTATAAGAAGCTTACTACGGAGATATTGAATTTACTTTCAAAAAAGTTTCCAGATGGTTATAACGATAAAGATATTGTAACTTTTGATAACCATCATAATGAAACTATCGAAGCTGTAGAGGTTAATACTAAAGATACCATATATCTTGTAAAGGTAAGTTCTAAACTACATTACACAATGACCAACTTTGATATTGAGTTAGACAAAACCAATGTACTAGATTTAGACTTAAGTGATGAAGTTATTGACGATTAATCCTAAAACTTACAACTCATTAAAAATAGAATGCATTAAACGTTTTTTATCATTGATACTTTCTTCTAAAGAAATCATGGTTTCTGTTCTATAAACGCCATCAATATCATCAAGCATAAAAATAATATCTTTAGCATGTGTAGTATCTTTAGCTCTAATTTTACAGAAAATATTAAACTTACCGGTAGTAATATGAGCCACAGTAACATAAGGAATTTCATTTATGCGCTGTAAAACAAATTTTGTTTGGGATGTATTTTGCAAAAACACACCAACATAAGCAATAAAAGAATAACCAAGCTTATGATAATCAAGCGTTAATGAAGACCCTTGTATAATTCCAGCATCTTCCATTTTTTTAACTCGTACATGAACAGTTCCTGCTGAAATTAATAATCTTTTTGCTATATCTGTAAAAGGAATTCTTGTATTGTCTATTAACATATCAAGAATTTTATGATCAACTTCGTCTAATCTAAACTTTGCCATATCTATATATTTGTTAGATAAAAAGCGAAATTAATACATTTTCTTTAAAAATTATACATTTTTTTTTAATTATTTATAACTTTTAACGAAAATTGCCTATCATTAATCAAAACGAAATCGATTTCGTAATCTATTTTCAATGCACTGTCA
>JAADHG010000103.1 GCA_013151975.1 Chlorobiota bacterium
TATTATTTTTATTGGTTTTGGCGCTTGGGCATATAGTAATTGGTCATTAAACACCGCTTATGGTTTGCAAATAAGTGTTATGGCTTTAATGGCTATATTTTGGTTTGTACTCTATTTTGCAGGACAATTAGGGAAAAAATCTGGAATGGATGAAATGCACTTATTGCATCATTTTATGCGAGATACTTTACGAAGTGAAGAAATTCACGCTGAACCATAAAACGGTTATTGATTATACCCAAAACGTTTCAATTGATTTTGATTACTACGCCAGTTTTTATTCACTTTTACATACAATTCCAAATGCACTTGCTTACCAAAGAACTTCTCTAAATCTTTTCTCGCTTCTACACCAACACGTTTTAATGCACTTCCTTTATGACCAATAATAATTCCTTTTTGGGTGTTGCGTTCAACCATAATTATAGAACGCATCCTAATAATGTTCTCTTCTTCAAAAAACTCTTCAGTATCCACCTCAACAGCATACGGAATCTCTTTTTTATAATGCATTAATATTTTTTCTCTAATAGTTTCATTTACAAAAAAACGTTCTGGTTTATCTGTAAGTTGATCTTTGGGGTAAAATGCTGGAGATTCAGGAAGTAGCTCAATAATTCTATTAAATACTTCTTTCACATTAAACCCTTCTAGTGCCGAAATTGGAAAAAATTCAGCATTCGGGACTTTACTTTGCCATAGTGCAGCTTGCTCATCCAATTGTTCTTGATTAGATCTATCTATCTTATTAAGCAAAAGCAAAACAGGAATCTTAGAATTGGTAATCTTATTAAAAAAGGCTTCGTCTTTCAATTCCTTCTCTCCTATTTCAACCATATAAATTAATACATCGGCATCTTCAAACGCCGATTTTACAAAACCCATCATCGATTCTTGCAACTCATACGCTGGTTTAATAATTCCAGGAGTATCAGATAAAACTACCTGAAAATCATCGCCATTAACAATCCCTAAAATGCGGTGCCTTGTAGTTTGCGCTTTCGATGTGATAATAGACAATTTCTCACCAACAAAGGCATTCATTAAGGTGGACTTACCAACATTAGGGTTACCAATAATATTTACAAAACCTGCTTTGTGCATTTCTTTTTAATTTGATTGCAAAGGTATGAAACAAGTTAAACTACCACGTATATTCTGGTGGTTTAATATTGTTCATTCTTATATATAAATTGGCTTTAGCTCTATGGTTTGCCATATGGTCTTGCACATAAAAAAAGGAAAAAGCTCGACTTACCGTATTACCACTATGGTACATCACACAAGTTTCATCCAATTGTTCTTGCGTAATGGTATTAATTACATTAGTGGTATAATCAAAACCCTCTTCTAGTAACTTAATAATCTCTGCTTTGGTCATTTTTGAAGCATCAGGTGTATTAGGTTTTACCTCCATACCTTGTACATATCGTTGTGTAAGTAGTTCTACTGTATGTGCTATATGCACCATTTGTTCTGCAAATGTTTTACTTACTTCGGTTGGTTTGTATATATAGAGTTCTTCTGGCATTGCATTGGCAACAGCTAGACAATGTGCTTTTGCTTCAAGCCAAACAGGTAGATACATTTTTGTGAAATCTGTTTGAGGTGTAATTTCAGTTTGTGAAAAAGATGACGAACTACAAATAACTAATGCAATGATAAAAAGTAATGATTTCATAAGAACTAAAATTTTGTACAAGATATATAATATTGTATTCCTTTTTTTTAAAATTAGAAAAGTTAAAGAATTTTGCCTTTGACTAAAAAACTATTAACTTCGGACTCCTTTCAAACACTATTTAATTTATATATAGACTATGCTTTCCAATCAAATATCTCCAACGGATGCTCAACTAGCCGAACTACAAGCGTATCCTCAAAATACGCCTTTAGTAATGCTCAATATTTTAAAATTTAAAGCACAAACCAATACTAATGAAACTGGGCAAGAAGCGTACACACGTTATTTAAAAAATGCGACACCTTTTGTTGAAAAATCTGGCGGAAAAGTAATTTGGAAAGGACAAGTACATAGTACTGTTATTGGAGATTCAACCAACCAACCGCATGTTGTTTTTTTGGTTGAATACCCAACCGTAAATCATTTTTTTGCTATGGTTTCTAATCCTGAATATCAAAAAATTGCAGGAGATAGAAGCATTGCTTTAGAATATGGAGGCTTAATAGCTTGTCAAAACGCTCAATAATGGAGGCTATTAATACACATTATCGTACATGTAATCTTTGTGAAGCCATGTGTGGCTTGGAAATAACTTACCAAGATAAATCCATTATTTCTATAAAAGGCGATAAAAAAGACGCCTTGAGCAAAGGACACATTTGCCCTAAAGCGGTGGCTTTACAAGATTTATATCATGATAAAGACCGTCTTAAAACACCTATAAAACGAACAGAAAATGGTTGGGTAGATATTTCTTGGGAAGATGCTTTTGATGAAGTTGCAGCACACATAAAATCTATTCAGAAAAAGTATGGTAAAAATGCGATTGGCTCTTATCGTGGAAATCCGACAGTACATAATGTAGGATTGATGTTGTTTGGAGCACCTTTTATGCAAAGTATAGGTTCAAACCAAAAATACACAGCAACTTCAGTTGACCAATTACCACATCATTTCGCATCGCTAATGATGTTTGGGCACTATTTAATGTTTCCAATTCCCGATATTGACCGCACAGATTTCATGCTAATTATGGGCGGAAATCCTGCTGTTTCTAATGGAAGTATTATGACAGCTCCTGATTTTGCAAATCGTTTAAAAGCTATAAAACAAAGAGGTGGTAAAGTGGTTGTCGTTGATCCTAGATTTACGGAAACCTCTAAAATTGCAAATAAGCATCATTTTATTAAACCAGGAGCAGATGCCTTTTTATTGTTAGCATTAATTCATGTGGTTTTTGATAAAGATTTGACCAAACAAGGGCATTTACAAGATCATTTAAATAGTTGGAACACTATTAAAGAATTAGTGAAAGATTATCCGCCAGAAAAAGTTGCAAAAATAGTAGGTATAGATACAGAAGAAATCACAGCATTAGCACTACAATTTGCATCAGCAAAAACAGCAGTTTGCTATGGCAGGTTAGGACTTTCTACTCAAGAATTTGGAGGCTTATGCCAATGGCTAGTTAATGTTTTAAATTGTGTAACAGGGAATTTAGACGCAGAAGGTGGTGCATTGTTTACTAAACCCGCTATAGATATTGTTGGCATGTCTAAAATGACTGGCAAAACAGGTAGTTTTAATAAACGACGATCGCGGGTTCATAATTTACCTGAATTTACAGGTGAATTTCCTGTGGCTACATTAGCAGACGAAATCTTAACATCTGGAGAAGACCAAATAAAGATGATGATTACCATTGCTGGAAATCCTGTGTTATCTACACCAAATGGCAAACATCTTGAAGAAGCCCTAGAGTCATTAGAATATATGGTTGCAATTGATATTTACTTGAATGAAACTACAAAACACGCCAATATTATTTTACCAACTACAACAGGCTTAGAAACACCATTGTACGATTTGGTATTTCATCAATTTGCAATTCGCAATACTGCAAAATATTCCGAAGTATTATTTAAAAAAACAGATGAGCAACGTCACGATTGGGAAATATTAAAAGCACTTACAACGCGTTTAAGCGGACAAGAAAATCCATTAAATCTAGAGCAAACTCTAGATTACATGCTTCAGTTTAGTACTTGTCAAGAACCTAAACTTTCGGTTGCTGAGTTAAAAAAACATCCTCATGGTTTAGACTATGGTGCTTTAAAATCTCAATTACCAGAGCGTTTATTTACCGAGGATAAAAAAATAGAGTTAGCACATCCTTTATTTATTAAAGACCTAGAACGTTTAAACGCTAAATTCAATCAGATTGAAAAGGAATCAAATACATCCTATCCTTTTGCATTGATTGGAAGACGGCATTTACGGTCTAACAATTCTTGGATGCACAATAGCGAACGTCTCGTAAAAGGCAAGGAGCGTTGTACTTTAATAATGCATTCTAATGATGCAAAAGCGTTAAACATAAATGAAGGTGAAAACGTTACAGTAACCTCAACTGTTGGTCAAGTAAAGTTACCTGTTGAAGTTACAGAAAATATTATGCCAGGTGTGGTTAGTATTCCGCATGGTTGGGGACATCACAGAAAAGGTACAAAAATTGCTGTCGCTCAAGATAATGCAGGTGTAAGTCTAAACGATTTAACCAATAATATGCAATTAGATGTTTTAACTGGAAATGCAGATTTTAGTGGTACAAAAGTTAAAATTGAGGCTTGATGATGTTGAAATTGTTTTACATAAAAAATATATTAATTTTGATTGAGTTATCCTAACAAATGGAAAATAGTTTAAATATTTTACATTATTGTATCTATCTTGTAGACTGTAAATTACATTTCCTTTCTAATAAAATAAATCCTGCTTTACTTCTATATAAATTACCTTTTGTGAAAAGGAGATTTAAAAAACTTGGAATTGACAATCCGGTTAAAGCTTATAATGAAGGATTTACTAATAAAGAATACGGTCTTAGTATTATGGTTTCTGGAGGAGTTGTAGTTGTTGTTATTTCTTTTGTTTTTATAAGTTTAGAACAAATATTGATGAATGTATTTGATGGTGATTTTATTATAGATATTAATCATTACATTTTTTTCATGATAACGGCATATCTATTATGCTATTTTTTAGTATTTAAAGAAGATAAGTATCTAATATATTTTAAAAAATATGAAACTTGGTCTAAGACAGAAAAAAGAAAATACGTTGCATTAAGCTTTGGGTTTATTCTAGGAGTGATTATATTCTTTTTTGTAAGTTTACTTTTATCTTAAATTGAATATTACTAGATTTTTATTAACCAAAAGTTAAAACAAAATCAATGGCAACAAGAAACTACGAAGGCAAAAAATTTGACACACACAAAGTGAATAAAATCATGGATTCACTTACTGTTGAAGAAGCCTTACAAATAAA
>JAADHG010000198.1 GCA_013151975.1 Chlorobiota bacterium
AAGGGGTGAAAATTGCTGGTGCATATCATAATACTGGCGAAGGTGGTCTATCTCCTTACCACAGTAATGGTGGCGATGTCATTTTTCAAATAGGTACAGGATATTTTGGAGTTCGAGATAAAGAAGGTAATTTTTCTATGGATAAATTATTAGAGTTAATTAACGATAATCCTTTTGTTAGAGCTATAGAAATTAAACTCTCTCAAGGTGCAAAACCAGGGAAAGGTGGCGTTTTACCAGGAGCAAAAATCACTAAAGAAATAGCAAAAATTAGAGGTGTTGAAGTTGGTTTAGATGTTATATCTCCACCAAGTCATAAAGCATTTACCAATGTTTCTGAAATGGTTAATTTCATTGAAATCATTGCAAACAAAACGGGATTACCAGTTGGTATTAAAGCAGCTATAGGTAAACTTGAGCAATGGGAAGAATTGGCTGATGTTATGAAAGCAACAAACAAAGGTCCTGATTTCATTACAGTTGATGGTGGCGAAGGTGGTACTGGAGCTGCACCACCAAGTTTTGCAGACCACGTATCTTTACCTTGGGTTTATGGTTTTAGCGACTTGTATAAATTATTTCAGAATAAAGGATTATCAGAACGTATTGTATTTATAGCAAGTGGTAAACTTGGTTTCCCTGCCAAGGCTGCAATGGCATTTGCTATGGGAGCCGATTGTATAAATGTAGCTCG
This sequence comes from Chlorobiota bacterium, assembly GCA_013151975.1. GTDB lineage: Bacteria > Bacteroidota > Bacteroidia > Flavobacteriales > Flavobacteriaceae > JAADHG01. The sequence goes on from JAADHG010000198.1 coordinate 695, forward strand.
TGAAGCTATGATGAGTATTGGTTGTATTCAAGCACAGATATGTCATACCAATCGATGTCCAAGTGGTACAGCTACACAGAATAAATGGTTGCAAAATGGCATCGATGTTACTTTAAAATCAGAACGGTTAGCACAATTTTTTAGAACTTTTAAAAAAGAATTGATAGAAATTACCCACGCTACAGGCTATGAGCATCCTTGTCAGTTTAAAATGAGTGATATTGATATTAATGTAGATGACCACTATTTATCGAAAGAATTAGAGAAAACATATCTTTACACAAAAACCCCTGTACCATTTACAAATATGCAAGATTTAAAAGATTGCATATATTTGGGAGGAAAATAACCTACAAAAAAAACTATATCATGGAAGTTGAAAAAATATTTGAAGTGTTTTTATACGCAGTTCCAGCAATTATTACTGGAATGGTTGCCTACTATTTTTTTAAAGAACACACAAAAAATGAAGATGGCAGACGACGCTTTTTATTACATAAAGATATGCAAATGAACGCCCTACCAATACGTTTACAAGCCTATGAGCGAATGGCACTTTTTTTAGAGCGTATTACCCCTTCAAAATTATTAATACGAGTAAGTCCAACTAGCTCGAATGAAGAAAGTTATGAGTCTTTAATTATAGCAAATATTGAACAAGAATTTGAACATAATTTATCACAGCAAATCTATGTAAGTGACGATTGTTGGAACATTATTGTAGCAGCAAAAAACGCCACAATACAACTAATAAGAAAAGCCGGTTTACTAGAAAAAACAGGAACAGCTAATAAATTACGAGAAGTTATTTTAACTGAAATGATGGAGAAACGCGCACCAAGTGACGCTGCATTATCATATATTAAAAAAGAAGTAAGCGACATGTGGTAATTCAGCCTTTTAGCTCGTTCGAATCTAAATCTTTATGCTTTTTTTTAGCATAATCAAAACCCTCTTGCCACCACTTTACCATTAAACGTTTGCTAAAAATTAATGAGTTTTCAGTAAGTTTTGTTGGTGTATAATACAAATTAAGTTTAACACCTCTATTCCTTGCCGCAAGCTTCCCGATAACAATATCATGCTTTTCAACTTGATCTAATAAATGCCCAAACAAGCTAATCATTAACGAAAATGGGTTCTTCCCTAAAACCTTATTATCGACCATTGTTTCGGATTCTAAAATAATGGCATCAACTTCGGTAGCACCACGTAGTATCGCTTCTCTTATTGGAACCACACAACCTAAACCACCATCAGCGTACTCAAACCCATTTACAGTCGCTAAGGACATAAATGGTATATAGTTACAAGATATCCAAATCCAATTGCAAAACTCCTCATAATTATAGTCGTTTATAGACTTATACTCTACCCTGTTCTTTGATAAATTAGACACTGTAACTACAACATCTTTCTTAGCTGATTTTATCTTATCATATTCCTCCTTAGTAAAATTTCGTTTAATATTACGTCTAAGCGCTTTACTTTCTCCAAATGTGCGTTTCTTTTTAATAAATTGCCATAACGAACTCATAAAATTAATTGAGACAAACTCACGATCTCCCTTTTTACGCTGCACAAAAGGGCTTATACTAAAAATATCTCTTTGTTTGACATTTGTAAATAAATTATAAACCTTCGGAATATCGTTAAGTGAAAGATGTGGCACTAACAAACTTCCCGTAGAAGTCCCTAAGAGCATATCATATTGCCGCTTTTTTTCTTCCATTAAATACTGCGCTACACCACCAGCAAATGCGCCTTTACTTCCTCCTCCAGATATAACTAATGCTCTCATAAATCTTCTAATTGACTTGTTTTTTCGTTTATGTTTTTCGCGAAATCAAATCCGCTTTGCCACCATTTTATCATTTTTTCTTTATTAAATATTAATGCATTTGTTGTAAGCACAGTTGGTGTGTAATAAAAATTAATAATTGCCTCTTGATTAGAGGCTACAAACTTTCCAATCTTAATATTTTGATGCTCTATCCTGTCTAGCATAAATGCAAACATATTGGTTAATAAAGAGAAGGCATTAAGAGAAGGCATTCTATTTAATTGGGTAATTTCCGTTCGCAAAATTATTGCATCAACAACTGTAGCCCCTCTTTTTATAGCTTCTTCTATAGGCACCATAGAACCCAAACCACCATCAGCATACTCACAGCCACCTTTCGTAACTAAAGACATAAAAGGCGTGTAATTGCACGAAATCCATATCCAATCACAAAACTCATCATAACTAAAATTTCTTAGAGACTTATATTCAACTTTATTTAGCGATAGGTTTGAAACTGTTACCACAATATCTTTTTTTCCTTTTTTTAAAGTCTCAAATTCAGTTCTTGATAACGTTTTTCTAATCAGATCTTTTAAATTATTGCTTTCACCAAAGGTCTTTCTTCCTTTAATAATGTTAAGCAATACATTAAAGTGATTGATTGCAATAGTTTCAATTCCTTTTTTCTTTTTAATAATAAATGGGCAGGTACTAAAAATTGAATTTTGTGATACATTAGTAAAAATATCATGCACTTTATCTACTTCATTTAAAGCTAAATGTGACACTAGCAAACTTCCTGTCGAAGTTCCTATAAATAAATCATAATTACGATGCTGTTCTTCTAATAAATATTGTGCTACACCGCCAGCAAATGCCCCTTTGCTCCCTCCACCAGATATAACTAAGGCTCTCATTCGATTTAGAAATAGTTTTAATTAAAAAAGTATAAGACCAAATTAACAATAATCATTGTCATTATTGCTAAAAGAATTAATTTAGTTTCGTGAACTCTAATTTTCTACAAACTCCGATAGATTATTTAAAAGGCGTAGGACCAAATCGTGCTAATTTGCTTCGCAAAGAGCTAGGAATTCATACGTTTCAAGATTTAATCAACCTTTTTCCAAACCGCTACATAGATAGAACTAAATACTATAAAATTAACCAACTGCAACGCAACTCTGCCGAAGTTCAAGTTATTGGAGAGATTATAGATATTCGTGAAGTCGCTCAAAAACGTGGTAAACGTTTGGTTGCCAGGTTTAAAGATGACACTGGAGTTATGGAATTAGTTTGGTTTAGAGGGCAGAAATGGATTCGAGAAAGCCTAAAGCTTAACAAACCATATGTTATTTTTGGTAAAACAAATTTGTTTAACGGACTGTTTAGTATGCCACATCCAGAAATGGAGTTATTAGAAGAACATGAAAAGAATTTACGTTCTGCAATGCAAGCAATTTATCCTTCAACTGAAAAATTATCTAACAAAGGGATATCCAATCGTGTAATCAATAAAATGATGCAACAATTATTTCTGGAAACTAAAGGAAATTTTGTTGAAACTTTATCAGAAAAATTAATTTCTAAATTAAAATTAGTATCAAAATCTGAAGCACTTTTTAACATCCATTTTCCGAAGAATCAGGAGTTACTTTCTAAGGCTCAATATCGACTTAAATTTGAAGAATTATTTTACATTCAATTACAATTAATTTTAAAAAACCTCATCCACAAATCCAAAATAAAAGGCTTTATTTTTTCACAGGTAGGGAATTATTTTAATACCTTTTTTAAAGACCATTTACCCTTCGAATTAACCAATGCTCAAAAACGTGTACTTAAAGAAATTCGACATGATTTAGGTAGCAATGCGCAAATGAACCGTCTTCTGCAAGGAGATGTTGGTTCTGGAAAGACCATAGTAGCGCTAATGTCAATGTTAATAGCACTTGACAACGGTTTTCAAGCTTGCTTAATGGCTCCGACTGCAATTTTGTCAGTCCAACACTATAACGGATTACTTGAATACTGTAATAAATTGAATATCAATATTAAACTACTTACTGGTTCAACTAAAACTTTAGAAAGACGAGAAATCCACGAATCTTTAGAAAATGGCGAATTGCAAATCTTAATTGGTACTCATGCCCTACTCGAAGATAAGGTGAAATTTAAAAATTTAGGACTCGCTATTATTGATGAGCAACACCGATTTGGAGTTGCCCAACGCAGTAAATTATGGAAAAAAAACACCACTCCTCCACACATTTTAGTGATGACTGCAACACCAATTCCGAGAACCTTAGCAATGTCCGTTTATGGCGATTTAGACATCTCTATTATTGACGAATTACCACCCGGAAGAAAGTCGATAAAAACAGTGCATCGATACGACAAAAATAGGCTGAATGTATTCCGATTTATTCGTGATGAAATTGCTAAAGGACGACAAATTTACATTGTATATCCATTAATCCAAGAAAGTGCCACCTTGGATTACAAAGATTTAATGGACGGCTACGAAAG
>JAADHG010000055.1 GCA_013151975.1 Chlorobiota bacterium
TTTTCCCAAACGCTCTCTTATTGAATACGAATCTAAAAGTGCTTGTGTTGGGTGTTCGTGAGCCCCATCTCCAGCATTAATAATACTTGCATTAATATGCTTTGATAAAAACACTCCTGCTCCAGGACTAGGGTGCCGCATCACAACCATATCTACTTTCATCGAAAGTATATTATTAACTGTATCTATAAGTGTTTCTCCTTTTTTAACTGAAGATTGCGATGCAGAAAAGTTTATAACATCGGCAGATAAGCGTTTCTCAGCAAGTTCAAAAGACAGTTTAGTTCGGGTAGAATTCTCAAAGAATAAATTAGCAATGGTAATGTCTCTTAATGAAGGCACCTTTTTTATTGGCCTATTTATAACTTCTTTAAAGTGATCGGCAGTTTCAAAAATAAGCTGAATATCTTTTTGGTTAAGATATTTAATTCCTAATAAGTGATTTACACTTAACTCGCTCATGTTTTTTTAGTGTTCATTGGCAGTAATTATTCTGCCTATTTTTATTCTAATTAATATTAACTACTTATTAAATAAACTGAATCTTCACCATCATTTTCCGCCCAGTTTACCTTTACTTTTTCTTCGTTTATAGCATCTACTTGTCTACCTCTGTAATCGGGTTGTATTGGCAAATGGCGGCTAAAACGTCTATCTATTAAAGTTAACAATTCTATTTCGCTAGGTCTTCCAAAAGACTGAATAGCGGTTAAAGCAGCACGAATACTTCGTCCTGTGTATAAAACGTCATCAATAAATACTATTTTTTTATTCTCAACTTCAATATCTATTTCTGTAACATTTGCTTCAAGTGGTTTTTCGCTACGTCTAAAATCATCTCTAAAAAAAGTGATATCTAAATGCCCTAGTTGTATGTTTTTTATTTTATAATCTTCTTGCAACATTTTACACAAACGATGTGCAAGGTATTTGCCTCGTGGCTGAATACCAATTAATACCGTATCAGTAAAATCGTTGTGATTTTCAATAAGTTGACAAGCCAATCGATGAAGAATGATGTTTACCTCTTTTGCGTTAAGTAACACTTTTTGACTCATATTCTATCCAAACGTATTTGGAATACAAAGGTAATGTAAAATTTTAAAAGTAGAGACATAAAATTTGCAACAAAAAAGCCTCTCATTTCTGAGAGGCTTAGATTTATTAGGATAAGATTCTCCTGCATGCGCAGGAATAAAGAAGCTTACGCTTTCCCGTCCATTTTATCTTTAAGCGCTTGTAAAGCATCATTGGCATCTCCTAATGTAGGTTTTACTTCAGTTGCTGCTGCTTTTTTAGCCGCTGCTTTTACATTTTTAGCTTCTTCTGCTTTAAAAATAGCTGTATGTGAAGCTACTACACGTTTAAACTCTTTATTGAATTCAATAATTTTAAACTCTGCAGCTTCTCCTTTTTTAAGCTTTTTACCATCTTCTTTTTCAAGATGACGAGAAGGAATAAATGCAACAACATCGTCATTAAATTTAACGGTTGCCCCTTTATCTACAATCTCTTCAATTTCACCTGAATGTACAGTATTTAAAGCAAACTCGGTTTCATATTTGTCCCAAGGATTTTCAGTAGTTTGTTTATGACCTAAACTTAATTTACGTCCTTCAACATCTAGTTCTAATACCACTACATCTAACTTATCTCCTACAGCACAAAATTCGCTTGGATGCTTAATTTTCTTAGTCCAAGATAAATCAGAAATATAAATTAACCCGTCAATACCTTCTTCTAATTCAACAAATACACCAAAGTTTGTAAAGTTACGTACAATACCTGTGTGTTTAGAACCTACAGGATATTTAGTTGTAATATCTGTCCATGGATCTGGTGTTAATTGCTTAATACCAAGAGACATTTTACGATCTTCTCTATCTAAAGTTAAAATTTGAGCATCAATAACATCACCTACAGCAACAAAATCTTGAGCTGAACGTAAATGTGTTGACCATGACATTTCAGAAACATGAATTAATCCTTCAACGCCTTCAACAACTTCAATAAATGCACCGTAATCTGCAATTACAACTACCTTACCGTTAATTTTATCTCCAATTTTTACATCTTCTCCTAAAGCTTCCCATGGATGCTTGCTTAATTGCTTAAGACCTAACTGAATTCTTGATTTATTTTCATCAAAATCAAGGATTACTACATTTAATTTTTGATCTAACTCAACAATTTCACTTGGGTGATTGATTCTTGACCAAGAAAGGTCAGTAATATGTACTAATCCGTCAACACCACCAAGATCCATAAATACACCGTAAGATGTAATATTTTTAACTGAACCTTCAAGTACTTGACCTTTTTCTAATTTACTTATTATTTCTTTTTTCTGTAACTCAATATCAGCTTCAATAAGTGCTTTATGAGATACTACTACGTTTTTAAATTCATGGTTGATTTTTACAACCTTAAATTCCATAGTTTTGTTTACATACTGATCGTAATCTCTAATTGGTTTTACATCAATTTGAGAACCTGGTAAGAATGCTTCAATGCCAAATACATCTACAATCATCCCTCCTTTAGTTCTGCATTTTACAAAACCGTTTACAATTTCTCCTGTATCATGAGCCGTATTAACACGCTCCCAAGCTTTGATTACTCTTGCTTTTCTGTGTGATAACACCAATTGTCCAGTGGCATCTTCACGTACATCAATCAACACCTCTACTTTATCACCAACTTTTAAATCTGGATTATAGCGGAACTCGTTTAATGAAATTACACCTTCAGATTTTGCATTGATATCAATTATTGCATCGCGATCTGTAATATGAATTACTTCACCTTCAACAACCTCATCATCAAGGGTATCAACAAAATTTTCTGCAACTAATTTTTCGAACTCTTCTAACTTCTTATCTTCAACGGGATCAATTCCTTCTTCGTAATTGTGCCAATTAAAGTCTTTTAAAAATTGTTCTGGGTCTACTTGAGTTTCAACTTCTTTCTCTGGAGCTTCAGTTACTACTTCAGCCTCTGGAGTTTCAGTTACTACTTCAGTTTGTTTTTCTTGTGTTTCAGTTGCTACTGGAGTTTCAACTTCTTTCTTTGGAGTTTCAGTTGTTTCTTGTACTTCAGTTGCAACTGTAGCTTCAACTGCTTCTACTTGTTTTTCTTTTTTTTCAGCCATTTAAACTAAAATTTTATATAATGTATATCAAGATTTCCGCCTACGCGGAAACGTAATTACATTACGATTTGTATTCTGTATGTCTTCGGAAGAATTAAGCGCATCACACACAGAAGCGTTATAAAATGTTTTTTTCATCCCTTTTATCTCTCCGATAATTCGCTAAAAGGAGTGCAAAAGTACATATATAAAATGGATTTGCCTAATTTTGTTTTAACTGAAGACACCATTTTAAAGCACTGAAAATGAAATAGCTATTCCTGACTTTTGAGCACCTTTTTTACTAACTGCATAATCTTAGCAAACTGCTCTTCCAAACTAAGCTCAGAGTTATCAATTTCAATAGCATCTGTAGCTTTAATTAAAGGAGAATCTTTTCTTGTAGAATCTATATAATCTCTTGATTTAATGTTTTGTAACACATCATTATATGTTATATTATCTCCTCGATCTAAGAGTTCTTTAAAACGTCGTTTTGCTCTGGTTTTAGCTGAAGCATTTATAAAAAACTTTAAGTCTGCATTAGGAAAAACAACAGTGCCTATATCACGACCATCCATCACAATTCCTTTATTTATTCCCATGAGTTGTTGTTGTTCAACCAATTTACGTCTAACTTCAGATACGGCAGAGACTTGACTAACAAATTGTGAAACTTCTAAAGTACGAATCTCTTTTTCAACATTTTTTCCATTTAAATACATCTCTGAAAAACCTAATGACGTATTAAACTTAAAACTCAATTCGATGTTATTTAATTGAGATATTAAATCGCTTATATTAAATTCATTCTGCGAAATGTAACCATTTTGCATAGCATATAAAGTTACAGCCCTATACATAGCACCAGTATCTACATAAACATAACCTAAATGTTGTGCCAATTGCTTTGCAATAGTGCTTTTCCCTGTTGATGAAAATCCGTCTATGGCTATAATAATTTTTTGCATTATCGTAAATCTATTTGTAAACCAAAAAAGCTAGCATTTGAAGCGCTGGTATATCTTGCATGTGAATAACTAAACCTCATTTTTCTAAGTTTCATACCTATTCCAAATGATAATCCTGAAAAATTTCTCTGATCTACTATTCGCAATTCTTCAGCTCTTCTAAAATTATAGCCTAATCTAATACTAAATCCTCTTTTTGGAAATAATTCTGCGCCTAAAATTAAATGACGCATGGCATTATTTAAAAATCCTACTTTTTCTTGGGTTTGATTTCCATTTAAATCGCTTACAACACGAGCAGGATTTGGTCTCCCAATTGGCCATTTTTGTAAATTTTCGAATGTAACATGCCAACGCAACGGAATATGTTCAAGTGTTTGAGACATTCCAAAATCAATCTCAAAAGGTAAAGGCTCATTTAATCCAGCATAGGTAGTTATTTGGGATCCTAAGTTTCTAACTGCAATGGCTGCATTAAAATCTAAATTTTCATTTATATATATTAACCCAAAATCTGCTGCTGCTCCTAAAGACGTGTATTGTTCTAATTTTGAAGTGATGACCTTTAAGTTTGCACCAAAATAAAAGTCGGAATACCCTATTTGCATGGCGTAGCCAACAGATAAAGCGGTTTCATTTCCAGTAAAAGATCCTGTTGAAATACCGTTTTCATCATAACCATCAAAATTACCATAATTTATATAAGTTACTCCAGCAAACAAGGTCTGGGTACGTCTATCCCAAGTATATGCATAAGCAGCTGTTCCGTAACCAATACCTCCTAAATAACTCGTGTAATTTAGTGCTAATTGATTATCCATATCAACATTAATAGTTGCTGGATTATACAGTGCTTGGGTAACATCGTAATCTACATTAGTAATCACTTTTATTTTGGTGCAA
>JAADHG010000234.1 GCA_013151975.1 Chlorobiota bacterium
GTTAAAATAGTAACCTTAAAAGTAACTGGAATGACATGTGCTGGATGTTCTAATCAAGTATATAATGCTTTAAAAAAAGTTGATGGTGTTTTAGAACAATTGGTAGAATATAGTGAAGACAAAGCCGTTGTTACTTTCAATCCAAAATTAACCACAGTTGAAATTATAATTGAAGCTATTAACGAAACTCCTTTCACAGCTAGAATTATTAAAAATAAAAGTTAGCTTTTATCATTTTGCACATAATAATCAATGAAAAATATTTTTGAAAAACGTAACAATAGTTCCCAAAACACAGAAACCCTTTCATTACTAATTGAAGGAATGACCTGTAGTAGTTGTTCATCACATATTGAAAAAGATATGAATGCAAAAGATGGTGTTTTAAGTAGTACTGTAAATCACGAAACTGGAAAAGGGGAGTTTACATTTAATAAAGATAAATTTGATAAATCTAAACTTGTTGAAGCCGTTAACAGTATTGGTAATTACAAAGTTATTAATGGTGTAGAAAAAGAAACGATTGTTGTTCCAAATTCTGAGGATACTGCTGTTAAAAATAGTTCTAATGATAAAAATGATTATGATTTAATTATAATTGGTGGTGGTTCGGCAGCATTTTCAGCTGCAATAAAAGCTGAAGGTTTAGGACTTACAACTCTTATGGTAAATGCTGGTTTAGATTTTGGTGGTACGTGTGTAAACGTAGGTTGCGTACCTTCTAAAAATTTAATTAGAGCTGCTGAAACAGTATATCATGCATCACATTCAAATTTTAAAGGCATTACACCAAAAGGAGCTGATATTGATTTTACTCAAATTATAAAAGACAAAAAAGAATTAGTTGCTACTCTACAACAACAAAAATATATGGATGTGGTTAGTGATTTTAAAAATTTAACCATGCTAAAAGGTTGGGCTGAATTTGTAGATACCAATTCTATTCTTGTTGATGAAACAGATACTTATACAGCTACTAATATTCTTATTGCAACTGGAGCGACTACAAATATTCCAAATATTGAAGGGTTAAATGAGGTTGGTTATTTAACTAATGTGTCGCTATTCGATTTAGAAGAAAAACTAGAAAGCCTAACCATTATGGGAGCAGGTTATATAGGTTTAGAAATAGCCATGGCTTATAATCGTTTAGGTGTAAAAGTGCGTATTATTGAATTTACTGACAGACTTTTGCGTAATCAAACTAAAGACATTACAGATGTATTAGAAACTCAAATGAAAGAAGAAGGTATAGAAATTCTTCCAAATTTTAGAGCCTTTAAATTTGAAAAAGAAGGCAATGATATTATTATTCATTGCAAATGTCCTGATGGCTCTACAACGAAAATAATTGAAAAAGGTGAAATTTTAGTAGCTACTGGTACTAAACCAAACACTTCTAAATTAGGACTTAAAAATATTGATATTAATTTAACCGAAAGAGGTCATGTTATAGTCAATGAAAAAATGGAAACCAATATTTCTAATATTTTTGCAGCTGGAGACGTTGCCAATACGCCAGCTTTTGTATATACTGCTGCAACCGAAGGTAACACAGCAGTTAACAATGCATTTTCATTATCAAAAACAAGTGTAGATTATACTTCATTACCTTGGGTGGTATTTACAGATCCACAAATTGCAGGAGCAGGCATGGATGAGCAAGAAGCTGAAAAATCAGGAATTCCGTTTGAAGTTTCAAAATTAGACTTAATCTATGTGCCTAGAGCATTAGCAGCACAAGATACCAGAGGATTTATAAAATTGATTCGAAATACAGAAACTGATAAACTTATTGGCGCAAGAGTAATTGCACCAGAAGGAGGCGAACTCATTCAACAATTAAGTATGGCCATTAAATTTGGTATCACAGTAAAAGATTTGGCCGAAAGCTTTTATCCATATCTAACATTAGGTGAAGGTATTAAATTAGCAGCCATTACTTTTGGAAAAGACGTTTCAAAGTTGAGTTGTTGTGCAAGTTAAAATGAATATGAAAAAATCTCAAAAATTACCTTCTGATTTAATTTTAGATATTAAAACCCGTCTTAAAACTTTAAGCGGTCAAATAAATGGTATTGTAAAAATGTTGGATGAAGGCAAAGACCCTGAACAAATAAACACTCAGTTTAAATCCATAGACAAAGGCATTCAAAAAGCACATTTTTTATTGTTAGACGAGGCCTATAGAAAAGCACTTGCTATTGGAATAGTAAATGCAGTAGATTCTTGTCCTGGTGATTGTGGTAATGAAGACAAAATTGACTACTTAAGAAGAGAGTTCCCAAATTTAGAATTAGCCGATTTAACTACAAAATTAAAAGAAATCCAAACTATTGAAAGCCGACTTAAAGCTTACAACGAAAAAAAAGTTTAAAAAAGTTTGGTTACCGCCTCCCTTAAGGTCTCATCTTTGTTTCATTATTAAAATAAACTTTTTAAATATGAAACGAGAGATTGAAATTTTCACGGCAGGTTGTCCAGTTTGTGAACCCGTAGTACAGTTAGTAAAAGATACAGCTGGTGATGATTGTGAGATTACAATTCATAACTTATCAGAACAATGCGAAAGTAAAATCTGTGTAACTAAAATGGAGGAGTATGGTGTAAAACGACTTCCTGCCGTTGCAGTTGATGGCAAACTGTTAAGTTGCTGCACAAATATTGAGATTACAAAAGATGATTTGATAAATGCAGGAATAGGAAGCTGTTAGTTTATGGCAATTATTAAGTTAAACAAAAAAACATCTATTGGAACTGCTTTATTTTCAGCAGTTTCATTAAAGCTTTGTTGTTGGGGGCCACTGTTGCTAACAGGAGTTATAGGTATTAGTGGAAGTTCGGTATATTTTTCTTGGCTTGCAATATTAAAGCCTTATTTGTTAACTATAGCATTTTTATCCTTAGGGTTTGCTTTTTATCAAGTCTATAAAAAAAAGAAGCAAGACGATTGTGGATTCTGTGAAACAAAGAAAATGTCTTTTTTTAAATCGAAACTTTATGTTTGGTTGGTCGCTGTATTTGTTGTAACAATGACCTTGGTGTCTTATTATCCGCAACTATTTCACAAAACAATTAATAGTGACATTGTTTCAGTTGATAAATCTAATATTCAAATTTTAAAACTCGATATTGAAGGTATGGTTTGTACAGGTTGTGAGGAAACTATAAATCATTCTGTTACAAAGATTGAAGGCGTTTTACAAGTTAATACGTCACATAATGCAGGTACTTCGATAATTGAATTTGATACCACTAGGACTGATAGCGAGTCAATAAAGGAAGTTATTCAATCTAAAGGCTATGTCGTTAAAGAAAATATTAATCATGAATAAATTAATCATAATAATAATGGGAATATTTGCAGCAACAAGTGCATTTGCCCATGAGCCTATTTACGGATTAGGACCAGAAACTTTACCAAAGCATATGCACGCTATAGAATTGGGTGTAATGTATAATTTAGGTGAATTTGAGTATGAAGTAGGTTACGCTTACGGGATTACACAAAATTGGACAGTACGAGTTGATGCTTCTGCAACAAACAGAAGTAGTAGTTTTGATGTTAGGAGTGTAACTCTAAGAACAAAATATGCACTTTGGAGAAAAACTGCTCCTGGTGTGTTGAAACGTTTAACAGCTATAGCCATTGTAAAGTTCCCCACTAGAAGCAGCATTGAACCGCTTGCAAATATTTCGGCAGCAACTGTAGGAATTGCAAATGGTTACGAATCAAGGCGATGGTATTATTTTTCTGATATTGGTTATACCTATTCTTGGGCGGATCCAAATGATCGTTTAGGCTCAAAAATGAGTTATAATTTGGCTGGAGGGATTAGACCCATAAAGTCTGGATATTTGAAACCTGATTTGGTGATTTTGATTGAGATTAATGGTGAATTGAGTGGGAAAACTACACTTGATAGCACTAATGAAGTATTAAAAGGCGGTAATACGTTAGCAATGGCTCCTGGTTTTTTATTGAGTTATAGAAATATTATGTTAAAAGGTGGCATACAGTTTGGAATAGCAAATACGAAGTATATAAACAAAGTTAGCTCAAACGGATTATTGAGCTTAGAATATCATTTTTAAAGTATTAAACAGATGAAAAATAAAAATTCAAGTATAACTATAAAGGTTATGGTATTACTGCTATTGGTAGTTTCTTTTTTGAACTTAGAAGCAAGCAACCTAAAAACAACTGTAAATGACGGTAGTAAAACGTATATAAAAATCTGGGTTGATGGAATGGCATGTCCTTTTTGTGCCTATGGCTTAGAAAAGAAGATTAAAAAAATTGATAGCGCTGGTGATTTCTTTGTCGAAATAAATGAAGGGTTTATATCTTTTTCGGTTAATTCTAAAAAAATACCTTCTGAAAAAGACTTAAAAACCATAGTAAAAGAAGCAGGTTTTTTTGCAAGAAAAATTGAAATATCCCAAACACCGTTTGAACAAATAGCTAATGAATAGATTAAACTTAACAGTATTAATAAGTATCTTTTCGGTAGCAACTACTTTGTTTGCTCAAGGACCACCAATTTTTACAGAAACTCCTATTTTATTAGGGTTAGATGGTGGTGGAATTAGAACATTTGGAAGATTCATTTCAAAAGAAAACGCAACTATTTATGTACAACCTATAGGTATTCCTTATAATATTGGAAGTAAAACACAAGTAGGGACTGTACTAAAATTTATTAATAAAAATCCGAGTGGAATGTCAGCGCAATCAGGAATTGGTGATCTTGTTTTCTTTGCTAAAACACAATTATTTCAAAAAGATGGAAAAGGAAAAACATTGAGGATTATTGCAAAATTAGATCTAGTCTTTCCAACAGCAAAAACCAATACTACGCCAACTATAGGTAGTGATTCTTGGCGAACACAGCTAAGTGTAGTGGCCGGTTATGTAACATTAAAATATGGATTATATGGTCAGGTTGGGTATAATGTAACGACAAATAATTTACCAGATAATATAATTTATAATCTGGCA
>JAADHG010000187.1 GCA_013151975.1 Chlorobiota bacterium
ATGTTTTAAACGCGTATATTCAAAAGAAGGAATTATTTGTAAGTCTCCTGTTGGTAAACTTTTTGGGTCAATCCGAAGTTGTGTCCACAATTCGTTTTCTAATATGGCTTTATTCAAGTTGAATGATTGATCTGCATCTCCTTGAAAATATGAGTGTGATACTATTTCAAAGTCTGATCTATTGTTGAGTTGTGCATATACTTGACCACACCATTCTTGGATTGAATTAGATACCTTTAAAGCATGCTGATTATTTGATAATGGATAAAAGGTGCTTTGCATGATGGAATACGGATAAATACCAGTATTGAACTTTTTTGTAGTATTAAGCTTTAATACCGAAATATTATCAGGATTTTGTTGGTCGGCTTTTACTTGAGCGTTAGGTAAAAAATCTTCGGTTACGTAAATTAAAACAGCATGACCATCTCGCATTTCACCATAACGAGCTTGTTCTAGTTTAAAAGAGGTAATTTCTGCTTCACCAGCAAACCAATAATCCTTAAATTCTTGTGTTAGTGCTTTAGTTTTTACAGCAACATTAGTTGCTTCAATATTAACTTCAGTTTCAGGTTTTGAAGTGTTTTTAGTTTCACAAGCGAAAAATAATAATCCAATAATTGCAACTGTGATTGTGAGGTATTTTTTCATTTTTAATGTGAATTAAATATCGAATAAATTTAAGAAGTTATTTTGTTATTTACGATAGTATTTAACGATTCATATACCATGTGAACGGGTAATCCCATAACATTAAAATAGGAGCCTTCAATTTTAGTAACTCCAATATGTCCAATCCACTCTTGTATGCCATAAGCTCCTGCTTTGTCTAGTGGATTGTAGTTTTTAATGTAATACCAAATTTCTTCATCACTTAAGTTTTTAAAAGTAACTTTGGTAATGTTATGCACTGTTTTCTCTGTAGTTTTTGTTTTAAAGCATACGGAGCTGATTACCTCATGAGTTTCACCGCTTAATAACCGTAGCATATGGAAAGCTTCGTCTTCACTTTGTGGCTTACCCAATGCTTCGTTTTTGAACCAAACAATAGTATCACTAGTAATGAGAATATCATTGCTTTTTAAGTCTTTTTCAAAGGGTAACGATTTTAATTGAGCGAGATAATTGCTAATTTCAAAATGACGCAATCGTTCAGGATACTCTTCTTTTACAGGTTTTAAAATGATTTGAAAATCTAAACCTAAATCTTTAAAAAATTGTTGACGTCTAGGAGAGCCAGATGCTAAAATGAGATTAAAATCTTTTAATTTTTCGCTAAGCATTATTAAGCATATATGGATAAAGCAGTAAAGATAATACACCAAATAACATAACGCCCTTTATAATGTTAGAAAGTTGATGTAATTCACGATTACTTTTTGCAGATATAGATTTTATTGTAAAATAGAGTAGTGGTGCAATAATAAAAACAAGAAAATATACAACAGCTATTTGTTGTTTGTATAAATAGGTAACCACATAATACGTTACTGCAAATAGTGGGATTAGTGATAAGATAAATACTAGAATTGTAGCGCGTTTTTTACCGATGACTATGGGAAGAGTTTTTATTTCGACTTTCGAGTCGCCATCAATATCTTCAATATCTTTAATAATTTCGCGCAGTAGGTTTATCATAAAGGCAAATACAGCATAGTTAAATACAATTTTAAATATGGCTAATTGTGTTTGTTGGTTTTGAGGTGTTATAGCTGGTAGCAAATCGAAAAGGCCAACAATAATAATACTCATGGCAACCAAAACCGAAATAATAATATTACCAATTAAAACAGTTTGTTTTAAATAAGTGGCATAAATATAAAGCAACACCGAAATAATGATAAATAATGCTGCAAAACCACTTCTGCCAATTCTATTTGAAAGATAAAAGCCAATGCCAACACCTATCACATTAAGAATAATAAAAAGATTTAAAGCAGTCTTTTCTGAAATAGAGTTTCCAACAATTACTTTATGAGGTTTGTTTACCAAATCGGTTTCTACATCGTACACATCATTAATCACATTTCCCGCAGCAGCTATACAAATGGTAGCTGAAACCAGAAGCATAAACTCAAAAAGAGACAAAGTAATACTAACTCCAAAAGATGAAAAAAGTGCATATTTTATAAGTACTTGCGTAAGTATAATTAAGAGTAGGTTTTTCCAGCGGATTAATTTTAAAAAAGCCATTAATCTTGAGTTTGGAATATAATTGGAAATTTATATTCTACAGAAACATGTTTTCCATTATGCTTTCCAGGAATCATTTTGGGCAGTAACCCCATTACCCTAATTGCTTCTTTTGTTAACTCTTCATGAGGACTTGTAGCATTGATATTCACTATTTCACCTTTTTTATTAATGATAAAGGTATTTGTTATTTTAATTCTTCCTGTTAGACCAAGAGTGCCAGCTAAATCGGTGTTGTATGTTTTCATTATGTGCATATTAATACCTTTTACCACACATTTTTTTAATTTTTCGTTTTTCCATTTTGGCTTGCAGTCTTTAGAAAGGGGTATTTCATCTACTAAATCAAATGGTATAATATTCTCTGAACTAGTGATTTGAGAAAAAGAATTATAACTTAAAAAAAGAGTAATAAACAAGAAAATATATTTCATATTAATCGTATTTCGCATCAAAATTAGTATCCCATTTATCCTGTACTTTAAGTACTTGTTCAATGACATCGCGCACAGCACCTTTGCCACCACTTTTATGAGAAATGTATTTAGAAATGGCTTTAATTTCTGGAGCTGCATCTTGTGGGCAACTTGGTAAACCAACCAACTGCATTACTGGTAAATCTGGAATATCGTCTCCCATATAAAGCACATGTTTTGCGTTAATATTATAAACATCAAGGTATTCTTCCAGTTGTTCAATTTTGTTGTGTGCACCTAAGTAAATATCGGTAATACCCAACCCACGTAAACGTACTCGAACACCTACATTAGAGCCTCCAGAAATAATACACACATTATAGCCTTTATCCACAGCAGTTTTTAAGGCATAACCATCTTTAATATTCATTTTCCGAAGCATTTCACCTGAAGAAGTAATGGTAACTGTACCATCTGTTAGGACGCCATCAACATCAAAAATAAAGGTTGTAATATATTGTAAATACTCTTTATAACTTTTTTCCATGGGTTTGCTTAATTGATTTTGTTAGGAGTTCATAAATATCTTTATGAATGTCTTTTTCAAGAGCCTTTAAATGTTTTTTTATAGTTTTTTTGTCATTGCGTTTGGCAGGACCTGTCTGTGCTAAATATGGCGATAAGTTTTCAATTTTATTTGCCGTTTCTTTTATTAGTGGTTTTAAAATATTAAAATCTGCACTTTTAGATTCTGTTATTTCGTGTCCGATTCTATACAATTGATTGGTGAAATTATTAACAAAAACAGCCGCAAGATGTAAGACACTTCTTTGCTCTGAATTTACTCTATAATGCGTGCTACCAATAGCATCTGCCAAATCATTCAACATTCGCAGATTAGATTTATGTTCTATTTCAATACAAATTGGGACATCCGAAAACTCTAAATCAACATCTTTTGAAAAGGTCTGTAAAGGGTAAAACACGCCACGTTCATTTTTTTTATCCAAATCATGCATGCTTACACTACCTGAAGTATGCACGACTAACCTATTACTAAATGGTAATGCTTTAGAAAGATCTTTAATAGCATCATCACTCACGGCAATAATATATACATCAGCAGCTTTTAAAGAAGAGATATCGTTAGTAATTTCAATATCATTTTTAAAAGGTTGCAGCTGCTTAATACTGCGATTATACCATTGAGAAACTGTAACACCTTCAGCTCTTTGTAAAGCATGATATAAATGTGTTGCTACATTTCCTGCGCCGAGTATAATGACTGAAATCATATTGCTAAAATAAGTAAGTAATACATTATTTAAAAACCGATTGACGTATCTTTGCTAAATATGAAAAGAAAGGATATTAAAAACAGAGATGATGTCGCTTTATTAGTATCATCATTTTATGAAAAGGTTAGAAACGATACCACACTTAAACCTTTTTTTAGCACTATTGAAGATTGGGATAAACACCTCGATACATTGACTACATTTTGGGAATCAAGCTTGTTTTTAAAAACGAAGTATTACGGAAATCCATTAGAAGCACATATAAAGGTAGACCAAGCTAACGAAAATACAATTACTCAGGAGCATTTTGGTATTTGGATGAATTTATGGTTTGAAACAATTGACGAATTATATGAAGGCGAATACGCAAATATGGCTAAAAATAGAGCTCGAAAAATGAGTACATTCTTATATTTAAAGTTGTTTGAAGCACGATAGTTTATACTTTATAATCTCTTGTTAAAAGATGTATTTTTAAATATTCTTTACAAACAAATTACCTAAATTTGCACAATTCAAAACAAGACCTTATTGTTATGCTTAAAAAAATCACTAACATTCTATTTTCCAACCGTCTTACTGCCATATTGTTTATTGTTTTTGCCATAGCAATGATTACAGGTACTTTTATGGATGCTTCACAAGATACCTCACCAACACCTTATACAAGGACATTGATTTACAACTCGTGGTGGTTTGAAACCATTATGGTATTTTTTGTCATAAATTTTGCAGGAAATATTTTTCGTTACCGTTTGTTTAGAAAAGAAAAGTGGGCAACCCTTACTTTGCATGTTGCTTTTATATTTATCCTGTTAGGTGCTTTTATTACACGCTATATAAGTTATGAAGGGATGATGGCGATACGTGAAGGTGCTACAGAGAACAGCTTTTTGTCTAACGATGTATATTTAACAACTTATATTGATGGCGATTATATGGTTAATGGCCAACAACAGAGATTAGTGAGGCATGAAAAGACAGATTTTTCACCTCGATTAAATAATGATTTTGAGTTTCATACAAGCTATAATGGTCAACCTATAAGTATTGAACTTGTAGATTTTATATCTGGAGCCGAAGAAGATATTATT
>JAADHG010000035.1 GCA_013151975.1 Chlorobiota bacterium
CAGGCAGGTTAAATAATACGTTATAAATATTTTGATTAGGTGTTTTTACATCAAACACATAAGTTCCATTTTCAATTCTAATCTGATTTTACAAGGCAATAAAGTATCTGTTGTTGAAGCCGATGAATATGACCGTTCGTTTTTAACCTTATCGCCAGATTATGCTTGCATAACTTCAATGGATGCAGATCATTTAGATATTTATGGGGATTCTGATTCTCTTCAAAAATCATTCGTAAAATTCACTGAAAGATTAAAACCAAACGGAAAACTATTTATAAGAAAAGGATTGCCAATAAAAGGGATAACGTATGCCGTAGAAGAAGACGCTGATTATATGGCAACCAATATTAGAATAAAAAATGGAACTTATGTGTTTGATGTAAAAACACCTAATCAAAATATTTATAACGTATTATTTAACCTGCCTGGTAGACATAATTTGTCGAATGCATTAATAGCGCTTGCAATGGCTGTAGAATTTGGTTGCGCTCCTTACAGCCTTGCCAGCGCATTAGCATCTTATAAAGGTGTTAAACGGCGGTTTACCTATCACATTAAAACGGACGATTTAATTTTTATTGATGATTATGCACATCATCCAAACGAAATTAATGCTGTACATCAAGCCGTTCGGGAAATGTATCCGAAAAAGGAAGTATTAGTTATTTTTCAACCACACTTATACAGTAGAACAAATGATTTTATTGATGGGTTTGCAGAAAGTTTATCACAATTTGATGCTGTATTGCTTTTGGAAATATATCCGGCAAGAGAATTACCAATTAAAGGTGTAACGTCGGAGTGGTTATTAAGTAAAATTAGCAACCCTAATAAGAAACTAATTAATAAATCAGATATCGTTTCTGAAATTAAAAAAAGTAAAGCACAAATTATAATGACTTTAGGTGCTGGAGATATAGGAATTGAAGTTAAACATATAAAAGAAGAACTAAGTATTGCGAATTAATTGGAATTACATAAAAACGTTGGTTTTATTACTATTGGTAAGCTTTTTGTTTGCGTTTTCTTCAATTAGAAATAATGAAAGAAAAGTGCAAAATATTAGGGTGAACTTTATTGGAGAAGACAACCTTTTCATAACTGAAGCAATGGTTAATAAATTGTTAATACAAAATGAAGAAGACCTTGCAAATGTGGCGAAAGAAATTTTAGATTTGAATGAATTAGAAATGATCCTTAAATCTAATCCAATGATAAAAACCGCACAAGTGTATCTTACTGTTAATGGTGAGGTTAGAGCAGATGTTGTACAGCGCAAGCCTATTGCTAGGGTACGTACAAATACATCATATTATATTGATAATGAAGGCAAGTTTATGCCTTTATCATCAAATTATACAGCTCGAGTACCATTGGTTACCGGTTTTATAAAAAAGAATGATTTAGGTAATGTGTTTAAGATTGCTAATAAAATTTATTATGATAAATTTTTAAAAACTCATATTATTGAAATCCATCAGAAACAAGATGGGACAATTATATTAAAAACAAGAGTTCTAGATTTCGAAATCTTGATTGGAAATTTAGAAGGATTAGATAAAAAAATTAGCAATTTGAAGGCTTTTTATCAAAAAGCAATGAAAGATAAGTCGCTAAATAAATATAGTAAAGTGAATTTGCAGTTTGATAATCAAGTTGTATGCACTAAAAAGTAAACTATGGAGAGCAATAATATTTCAGTTGGATTAGATATTGGAACCACTAAGATTGTGGCCATGATTGGCCGTGAAAATGAATATGGTAAAGCAGAGATTCTAGGTATTGGGAAATCTAAAAGTTTAGGAGTTCATAGAGGCGTTGTAAATAATATAACGCAAACCATTCAATCTATCCAACAAGCAGTACAAGAAGCAGAGGTAGCTTCAGGAGTAAAAATTGAAGAAGTTACAGTTGGTATTGCAGGACAACATATTAGAAGTTTACAGCATAGTGATTATATAACAAGATCAAATTCTGAATTAGTCATAGATGAAGAAGATATTGACCGCCTAATAAACCAAGTGCATAAATTGGTAATGTTGCCAGGAGAAGAGATTATTCATGTGTTACCTCAAGAATATAAAGTTGATGGACAAGCCGAAATTAAAGAACCTATCGGTATGTATGGAGGCCGTTTAGAGGCTAACTTTCATGTTGTAGTGGGACAAGTTTCATCTATAAGAAATATTGGTCGATGTGTTAAAAGTGCAGGACTTGAGTTAGACGGCATTACATTAGAACCTTTAGCATCAGCAAATGCCGTATTAAGCCAAGAAGAAAAGGAAGCAGGCGTAGCACTTATTGATATTGGTGGCGGAACCACAGATTTAGCCATATTTAGAGATGGAATTATTCGGCACACAGCAGTCATTCCTTTTGGAGGTAATGTCATTACTGAAGATATTAAAGAAGGGTGCTCAATTATTGAAAAGCAAGCCGAATTACTAAAAATAAAATTTGGTTCAGCATGGCCAGGAGAAAATAAGGATAATGAAATTGTTTCCATTCCTGGGCTTCGAGGTAGAGAGCCCAAAGAAATAACATTAAAAAACCTGTCTAAGATTATTCATGCTCGTGTTGTAGAAATTGTTGAACAAGTTTATGTAGAAATTAAAAACTATGGTCACGAAGAGCAAAAGAAAAAATTAATAGCTGGAATTGTGTTAACAGGAGGTGGAAGCCAATTGAAACATTTAAAACAGTTGGTAGAATATATCACAGGGATGGATACAAGAGTTGGGTATCCTAACGAGCATTTGGCAGGAAATAGTGATGATGAAGTGACAAGTCCATTATTTGCAACAGCTGTAGGACTTGTAATGGATGGATTAAGACGCCAAGAAAAAAGAAGATTAGAAAGTATTTCGGAAGAAGCTAATCAAACAGATAACCAATTGCTAAATAACGAACAAGAACAAACCATTGAACAACCTAAAAAAGAACGAAAATCTTTTTTAGATAAATTAACCGAACGCGTTAAAGATTTTTTAGATAACGCAGAGTAATAACAACCAGTAAAACTAACTTTATGAGTAGCAACAAAGATATTGGCAATATAACCTTCGATTTGCCAAAAAATCAATCCAACGTCATCAAGGTAATTGGTGTAGGTGGAGGAGGTAGCAATGCTATAAACCACATGTTCCAACAAGGCATTAAAGGTGTAGATTTTGTAATTTGTAATACAGACTCTCAGGCTTTAAACAATAGTGGTGTTCCCAATAAAATTCAACTAGGGGTTAATCTTACTGAAGGCTTGGGTGCTGGAGCAAACCCAGATATTGGAGAGCAAGCAGCGTTAGAGAGTTTAGAAGATATTAGACGCATGTTAGATACCAATACAAAAATGGTATTTATTACGGCAGGAATGGGTGGAGGAACAGGAACAGGAGCTGCTCCAGTTATAGCTAAAATAGCCAAAGAAATGGATATTTTAACTGTAGGTATTGTAACCACACCTTTTCAGTTTGAAGGTAAAATTCGTAATATCCAGGCGCAAAAAGGAATAGAAACGTTACGCGATCATGTGGACTCATTAGTTGTTATTAATAACAATAAGTTGCGTGAAGTTTATGGGAATTTAGGATTTAAAGCAGGCTTTTCAAAAGCAGATGAAGTGCTTTCAACAGCATCAAGAGGAATAGCTGAAGTAATAACCCACCATTATACTCAAAATATAGATTTACGCGATGCTAAAACGGTATTAAGTAATAGTGGAACGGCTATTATGGGCTCGTCAACATCATCCGGAACTAACCGTGCACATGAAGCCATTATGAAGGCTTTAGACTCTCCGTTGTTAAATGATAATAAAATTACTGGAGCTAAAAACGTATTGTTGCTAATTGTTTCTGGCTCACAAGAAATTACTATTGATGAAATAGGTGAAATTAATGATCATATTCAAGCCGAAGCTGGTTATGGTGCGAATATCATTATGGGAGTTGGAGAAGATGAATCACTTGAAGAAGCTATTGCTGTAACCATTATTGCTACAGGTTTTGATATAGAGCAGCAAGATGAAATTACAAATACTGAAACCAAAAAAGTAATTCATTCTTTAGTAGAGGACGATCAAGTTATGGAACAGGATCTAACTACCGATAAAGAACCTGCAATTATTACTCCAGATATTATTTTAACCAAAGAAGAGGAAAAAGTTGTACACACCTTAATTGATGATGAAGCGGTTGATGAAATAAATTTAATATCGACTACAGATATTATCAAGAATATTGATGTTGTTTATGATGAGGTTTTAGTGAACGTACCTGAAACAGATTTTGTAATCAACGAAGTTATTACTGAAGAAACTATTGAAGATAATTTAGAAGCGAATGAAGAACAAACCATTCTAACTTTTGATCTTCCATTAACAGCGCCTGAAACTAAAATAGAAGAACCTTCAGTAGAAGAAAAGGCATCTTTTAAACTAGAAGACGAAACAAAAGATATTGATGTTAACGATTACATAGAGCTTATTACTGTTACTGAGGCTAATGAAAAAGGAGAAACTAGATATGCTCTTGATGATTATATTGTTTTAGAATCTGCTATAAATACTGATGAACAAGAACAAGACGTTGCATTAGAGATTGATCAAGACATAGTTTTTGAAAAGAAAGTTGTAAAAGAAGAGCCTACCGAATCACAAGAAGTTGAAGAGCTCGATCCTATGAATAGCCCAATTTGTGAACTGTTAAAAGAGAGAGCAAATGAGAGACGTCAAAAAATGAAAGAGTTCAACTATAAATTTAATAATGCGAAAATTGAAGATATAGAAAAAGAACCTGCTTATAAAAGACAAGGGATAGACCTTGAAGACGCACAACATTCATCTGAAAATAATGCCTCACGATTATCGGTAGGATTAGATGATAATGATGACATACAATTACGAAGTAACAATTCTTTTTTACACGATAACGTCGATTAATAGCAAGTCAAGTTTTAGTGTTTTATACTTCGTTAAACCCGAAAAATTTCCCTC
>JAADHG010000318.1 GCA_013151975.1 Chlorobiota bacterium
AACTGCTTTTCAATCACAGGATGGCGACCATCTTTAATGTCTAAATCAAAAGAGTCATCAATTGTTGGATATACATAGGTGTTATCTCTAGCCAATTGCGAAAAACCACATAAACAATCCAATTGCCCAATAAGTTGCGCATTTTGCTGTACTGGTTTTATGTATTGATTCATCCAGCTTACCAACTCGGCAAATAATTGCTGTTCTATAGCAAGAATACGTTCTTCTGCTCCTAGTATTTTAGATTCGTATTCCTTTAATTCTTCAGTAATATAGCGTTCGGCATTAACAAGTGTTTGTTTGCGAATCCAATCTTCAGGAACTTTATCTTTATGTGTATTTCGTACTTCAATATAATATCCAAAGACATTGTTAGAGGCTATTTTAAGTGATGTAATTCCTGTACGCTCACTCTCGCGTTGTAACATTTTATCCAGATAATCTTTACCCGAAAAAGCCAAATCGCGAAGCTCTTTTAATTCGGAAGAAAAATGAGAAGAAATAGTATTCCCTTTTAAAATATTAACAGGTGCATCTTCGTTTAAAGTTTCTTTAATCTTTTCGCGAAGCATATCGCAACCTTTAATATTGTCTCCAATACCTTTTAAAGCGTTATTAGTACAATGACTTGCCAAAGCTTTAATAGGTACAATAGCTTCCAAAGAATTTTTAAGTTGAATTACTTCTCTTGGACTCACTTTGGCAGTAGCGACTTTAGAAATTAAGCGCTCTATATCGCCAATTTGTTTTATCTGATGCTGTATTTTTTGAAGTGTAATTTCATTATCTAATAAATATTGAACCACTTCATGCCTACTCTTAATCTTTTCAACATTCTTTAAAGGCAACGCCAACCAACGTTTTAACAAACGCCCACCCATTGGTGAAATGGTTTTATCTATAACATTTAAAAGTGTTACTGCATTTGCATTTGTAGAATGATACAGTTCTAAATTCCTAATGGTAAACTTATCCATCCACACATATTCATCTTCGGCAATTCTAGTAATAGCCGTGATGTGTTGCAATTTATGATGTTGTGTTTCTCCTAAATAATGTAAGATTGATCCTGAAGCCACAATACCTTCATACAAATCTTCAATACCAAACCCTTTTAATGCTTTTGTTTGAAAATGATTGCATAAAATTTCGTTGGCATAATCATCTTGATACACCCAATCTTCCAAATAGAACGTATGAAAATTGCTTCCAAAGGTTGTTTCAAATTCTGTGCGTTTTTGTTTTTCGATTAAAACTTCGCTCGGATTAAAATTTTGAAGTAATTTATCAATATACTCGGCATTACCTTGTGAGGTTAAAAACTCTCCTGTAGATACGTCTAAAAAAGACACACCAATATACTTTCCAAAGTAAATAGATGCTAAAAAATTATTTGATTTAGCATTTAAAACCTCATCATTTAATGCAACTCCTGGAGTTACCAATTCTGTAACACCTCGTTTTACAATGGTTTTAGTAGCCTTTGGATCTTCTAATTGGTCACAAATAGCAACACGTTGTCCTGCTTTAACTAATTTAGGCAAATACGTGTTTATAGAATGGTGTGGGAATCCTGCCAACTCTGTTTCTGTTTCGCTTCCTGCACCGCGTTTGGTTAAAATAATACCTAGTATTTTAGATGCTTTTACGGCATCTTTTCCAAAGGTTTCATAAAAATCGCCTACTCTAAATAACAACATAGCATCTGGATACTTTGCCTTTATAGCATTGTATTGCTGCATTAATGGTGTTACTTTTTTTGTTTTTTTTGCCACTACAAAAGTGCGTTTTAAATGTTATTTTTGTTAAACGAGTAAGATTGCTAATGTACTTAATATTTGCTTTTTTATAAAGTAGATAAAACATAAGTTATCTACAATTATTGATTGATGAGATTTCCACCTTCACATCGACAAGCTTAGTGTGACATATGGAAATGACAAATTAAAAAAATTCCTTTTTTCAAGGAAAATAAATATGAGAAAATTAAAAAATAGCGAATTAGACAGATTGAGTGTTGAAGCATTTAAACAATCGGCTAAAACACCTCTGATTATTATTCTAGATAATATAAGAAGCCTCAATAATATTGGTAGTGTTTTTAGAACGAGCGATGCATTTTTAATTGAGAAAATTTATCTCTGTGGAATTACCGCAAAACCTCCTCATAAAGATATTCATAAAACGGCTTTAGGAAGTACAGACACGGTAGATTGGGAGTATGTTGAAAACACTTTAGATATTGTTGAAAAATTGAAAGCTGAAAATGTTAAAATTTTGTCTATAGAACAAGCCGAAAACGCAACACTATTAAACAACTTTAAACCACAACAACTAACAAAATACGCCCTCGTTTTTGGTAATGAAGTAAAAGGAGTTTCTCAAGAGGTTGTTAATGCTAGCGACGTAGTTGTTGAAATACCACAGTATGGCACGAAACATTCATTAAATATATCGGTAAGTGCAGGTGTTGTGATTTGGGATTTGTTTAGCAAGTTAAATAGTTAACCACAAATCTCATTTAAAATCCATAAATAATCTTCCCGGTTTTTTACAAAGTCTCTATCTGAGATATCTATAATTTTTACATTAAATTCTGGATGATTCTTTAAAAATTCTAAATAGCCAGAATTGATATTCTCTAAATAAGTATCCTCAATATTTTGTTCATAATCTCTTCCACGCTTTTTAATGTTTTCTTGTAATCGTTTAGTATTTTGATATAAATACACATACAAATCTGGTTTTGCAATATCTTTATACACCTGATAAAAGAGCTTTCTATACAACATAAATTCGTCTTCAGGTAATGTGACCTTTGAAAAAATCAACGACTTAAATACGTCATAGTCACTAATAATAAAATCTTTAAACAGATCCAGCTGTGACAAATCATCACTTATTTGTTGGTAACGATCGGCTAAAAAAGACATTTCTAAAGTAAATGCATAACGCTTAGGTTCTTCATAAAATTTCGGCAAAAACGGATTGTCGGCAAAACGTTCTAAAATTAATTTTGCATTAAAATCGTGAGCCATTTTAGTTGCCAAACTTGTTTTTCCCGCTCCTATATTCCCTTCAATTGCAATATAATTATAGAGCGAGAAGTCATATGCTCTACTCGGGTTTTTTAGCCATAGATTAATAGATTCAATATCGCTCTTATCTTTACACCCGTCTAAAAGAGCAGATACATCCTTTTTTTTCTTAGGATGTACAACGTCTGGAGCTATATCACTTAAAGGTTGCAGTACAAATTTACGTTTATGCATTTCTGGATGAGGTAATTTTAAAGTTTTGGAATTCATTACCTCATCTCCAAAAAAGATAATGTCCAAATCTATTATACGAGATTCATGCTCTTTTTTCTGTGTACGGGTTCTTCCTAAAGACTTTTCAATGGTTAATAACTCCCGCATTAATTTTGTAGGTTTTAATTCAGTTTCTACAATAAGACAGGCATTTAGAAAGTAATCGCCTTCAAAGCCAAGTGCTGGCGACTTATACACTTTTGAAATAATTTTGATATTTCCAATTCTAAAATAAATGCTCGTAATAGCATCCTGTAGGTTTTTGAACTTATCCCCTTTATTACTTCCTAATGATATATAAACGTTTTGATACTGATTCATAATTTATGAACTTGTTTAAACCTTTTCAATTGGCTAAAAAATTGTTCTTTTGCACCCAGTTTTTGTCTTTTTTTTCCTTCCGTAACACAGCTATGCAACTTAAAAAAGCCTTTTACTGAATACAAAATTGCTAATTTTCGCTACAATCCAAAAAGTTTAAACGAGTTCAATGGCAAAATAACTAAAAGAAAGTTTATTAGTTTATATTTACTAAACGTATTTATTCACAATTTTGTTCTCGCTTCTCGACTACGCTCGAAATGACAGCTCGAACTAACAATATGATAAAAACTTTGTGTAAATTATTTAAACCCTTCAAACTAACTAGTAAATGGTAGTAAGAGACAAACTTGCCGCACAACGCATGTACTTACTTCTTGGATCGCTTTTTATTACCTCTTTAGTGGTCTCAAATTTAATTTTTCAAAAATTTTTTTATTGGTATCCTTTTCATTTAGAAATTTTTGGAACCAAGCTTTTTGAAATCTCAGTTGGAGTATTACCCTATCCAATCACGTTTTTAATTACTGATTTAATAAGTGAAATCTATGGTAAGAAACGTGCAAATCAAGTTATTGTTACAGGAATTTTTGCATCATTGTTTTCGCTTTCAATTATTTTAATTGCTGATTATGTTCCCTCAACCTCATGGTCGTTTGTGAAAGATGATATGTTTCATACTGTTTTTGGAAATACAGCTGTTGCTGTTTTTGCAAGCATGATGGCTTATCTTTTTGCGCAATTTATAGATATTCAGATTTATCATTTCTGGAAACGTATAACTAAAGGAAGACATTTATGGCTACGCAATAATTTTTCTACGTTTACATCTCAATTTGTTGACACCTTAACTATTTTAGTATTGTTATGTTCATTCGGAATTATTGAATGGAGTAGGTTTAAAGGTCTCCTAGTTGCGGGGTTTTTATTCAAAATTATGATTGCAATTTTAGATACTCCTTTTTTATATTTAGGTGTGTATTTATTTAAAAAACGTTTCAAATTAAAAGTTAATGAAGAAATTTTATTAGCATAGAAAAGGCACTCTATTTGTAAGTTTATTGCTGTTTGTACTACAAAAGAACCATGTTACTTTTGTATTTTTTTATAGGAATTTTTGCAGCTGTTTTAGGGGCATTGCCTTTAGGCGCTTCAAATATAGCCGTAATAAATACCACATTAAAGCAAAATGCTACGCAAGCTTTTAAAATAGCAATCACCGCAGGTATTGCAGAAGTTATACTTTCACTTTACGCTTTACATTGTAATACAATTGTTCAAAATTATTTTGATCACAATGTATGGATTCAAGTAACTATAGTTGTTTTATTATTAGTTATTGGGGCTT
>JAADHG010000085.1 GCA_013151975.1 Chlorobiota bacterium
ATTTAAAACGTGGCCTGGTGGTCCAGGGAAACCAGCTGTTTTATCTTCTAAACAAGGATACAATCGTTTTACTTGGGACTTTAATAGAGAAGCCTTACCTGCTGTGGATAATGTGTTTGTATTTGGAAATTATGCTGGTGCAAATGTTGCTCCTGGAAAATATACACTTAGATTAACTTTAGATAAACACGTATCAGAAACTGAGGTTACAATTTTACCTAATCCAAAAATTGAAGCTTCTGCTTCCGATTTTAAAGAACAACAATCTATATTAACACAAATAGAGCATACAATTAAAGATATTCATGAATCGGTAAATAGTATGCGTTCTGCCAAGTCTCAACTAAAAAACTATGCTAAACTTCTTAAAGAAAACGAAAAGGCCAAAGCACTTGTAGATAAAGGAGAAGCACTCATTGAGCGTATAGATACATGGGAACAAAACCTTATTCAGCCCAAACAAAAAACTTTTCAAGACGTTATTAATTTTAATAATAAACTCAATGCGCAACTTATGCATTTAAAAGGCTATGTTGATGTTGCAGAACCTAAAGTAACCAATGGCGTTAAAGAACGTTTACAAGACTTACTAGCAGATTGGAATGTATATAAAGACGAGAGAAATACGATAATAAATGTAGAAATGTTAAATTACAACACCTTATATAAAGAACTTGGCCTACCAGCAATAATAATTAAAGACTAATAAATTCTATAGAAATGGGAGAGTTAATAAACATATTAATTGTTGAAGATGAAATGCTAATAGGTGCCAACATTTCGTTACAATTAACGCAACTTGGCTATAAAGTAAATGCCATTGTTCCTAGAGGTGAAGAAGCTCTTGAAAAAATAAGGATAGAACAGCCAGATATTGCATTATTAGATATTAATTTAAAAGGGGAGCTTGATGGTATAGATACTGCGCTTTTGATGCAAAAAGAATACGATATTCCAATTATTTATCTTACTGCCAATGCTGATGAAGCACATTTTAACAGAGCAAAAACCACAAATCCATATGCTTTTATATCCAAACCTTTTAAAAAATTAGATTTACAACGTGCTATTGAACTTACTGTTAGTAGAATTATGGCTGAAGGACGTTATAAGAAAATTAATTCTAAACCAAATACACCTTTTGTACTAAATGACAGCATTTTTGTAAGGCATAATGATTGTATGGTTAAAATTATTATTAAAAACATATTATATATTGAAGCCGAACGTAACTATTGTCGCATTTTCACAAAAGAAAAAGAATACGTATTGGTAATGACACTAAAAGAAATGGATATTAAACTTCCCTCTGAGCATTTTTTACGTGTACATCGCTCGTTTATTGTTAATATATCTCAGATTGATGAATTTGGACATACTCATGTTGTAATTTCAAAAAAGGTGATTCCGTTAAGTAAAAATTTAAGACCTGATTTGTTAAAACGCTTACAAACCATTTAGGTCACATTGCTAAGTTTAAATTCAAAAGCTACAACGGTGCCATTAGATTTCACGTGTTCCATAGTACCATTAAGTTGCTGTGTTAACAATTGGATGAGTTGCATCCCAAAACCAGTGCCTCTTGTAAAATCGTCATCTTCTTGACCAATACCATTGTCTATAACCTTTAAAATTAACTTATCTGTGCTTTTTTGAGCTAGCTGTACTTCAATTTGACCTTTCCGCCCTTCAGGAAATGCATATTTTAATGCATTCGTTATCAACTCATTTACAATTAATCCTAATGGCACCGCTGTATCTACATCTAATTCTAGAATATCCATAACACATTCTAGAACAATGCGCTGTTCTGCTCCAAAAGAATCTAGCACATGGCTACCCAAATTAATTAAGTAGTCTTTCATTTCAATAGTACCTAAGTTCTTTCCTTGATATAATTTTTGATGAATCATACTCATAGATTGTACTCTATTTTGACTTTCTTGCATTGCATCAATAACAGTACTATCATTAGTTTGAGCGGATTGTAACGACAATAAACTCGAGACGATTTCTAAATTGTTTTTAACACGATGATGAATCTCTTTTAATAAAAATTCTTTCTCTCTATTTTGTTTTTCAAGAAGCTTATTCTTCTTCTTATTTAGCTTAAATGTTTTATAAAGGATAACTAGTAACAACAACAACAATACGGCTATAATAATAATTAATGTTTGTCGTGTTCGCTGCTGATTTAACTTCGTTTGTTGCTGCTGAATCATGCTCTCTTTTTGAGCCACATCAAACTCAGTTTGTAACAATGAAATATGTTTATCGGACTCAGCAGTAAAAATTTTAGCCTTTAAGTTGTCAAATTTAGCAATTGCATCATACGCATCTTTATAATTATGGTTTCCAGCATAAGCCTTTCCTAAAGTTTCATAGGCTTGACTTAAATAGTATGCATCACCAAAATTTTCAGTGGCTACTTTAATCGATCTTTTAAGGCTTTCTATAGCCGAAATATATTTACCTTCGAGATGTTGTGCCTTTCCTAATGATAACCACGAACGCATCAACATAAAATTATTATCTAATAACTCAGCATATTCAATAGCCTTTTCTCCTGCGATATTTGCTGCTTCGTAATCTTGTAAATACGCATATAAATTAACCAAAGAAATATAAACGTCGCTTAAATTATTATAAAATCCATAGCGTTCTCCAATAGATTTAGCATGTTCAAAATATTGAAGTGCTTTCTCATACTTTTTTAGCTCCAAATAATTGTTTCCGACCACATATAATGTAAAATCATAATCTAAATCGTTAATTCCTCGATCTTCAAATAAAGAAAGTGATTTAAGACCATATTCTAAACCCATTTTAAATCTGGATTGTTTCCAAAACAAATTACTCAAATCACTATAAGCAACGGCTTTTGCCTTCTTATCATTAAGTTTTTCGCCTAACCTTAATGTTTCTAATGCATAGTCTGCAGCCATATCTAACTGACCTCTACGTTCATAAACATACCCTAATTGTGTATTTAAAAAAGCTAAATCTTCTTCTTTTACTTTATCTATGGCTCTATCTAAAACTATATAAGCACTATCTAATTTTTCTTGACGTAGTAAAATAGCACCAAAAACAATATTGAATCTACCATTCCATAATGTATCATTTTTACTTTGTGTTAGTTTAAGACCTTCTTTAGTAAACTCTTCAGCTTTAGTTAAATTACGTGTATGCCAATAATACGCAAGGTCATGTAACATGGAGAACCGAATTGTGTCCGGTTTAACTTGTGTATAATTTTTTTCTAGAATATCAAGATAAGAAGCTCCAAAATTATCAGTATCTACAAATACTTTTTTATATGGATACTCTCGATTTAAATCTACAATTTGAGAAAAAATTAAGCTTGTGCTTAAATTAAAACAAATACAAAGAACGAAAATAGTTAAACGCTGTTTTTTCATTTATATCTATACAATGTTTTGTTTTAAGCACTTTAAAGGTACAAAATTATGTAATTATATTAGGTAATTAAAAGCTATGCTTGGGACAATAAAGATAGGTCTTCGTCCTAGATTGCTTTCTTTAGTTAAAATCTTTCAGTTATTTAGTACGACACTATTCCCAATACTTCTTTGTTACTATTACCTACCATTATTTAAGTTTATGAAAGCTACCAAAGTAGTAATAATATCCATCATTTTTAGTTTTTTGGGATGTAATACATCTCAAAAAAAGAATGATTTACTTGAAATTGCTAATACAGAAAACTTAAACAAGTATATAGAATTTTGCTGGAACAAACGGGATACAATTCAATTTAAGGGTTTGGTAACAAATGATTTTTATAGAATTGTTAATGGCATTAAAGTCGTATCCAATAGCAATGAAATGGAAGCTCATATTAATGTGTATAAAACCGCTTTTCCTGATTTAAAAGTAACCATAAATGAGACCATAACTACAGATAATTTAATTTGTATTCAATGGAGTTTCACAGGAACCAATACAGGAGTTTATGGCGAAACTAAAGCTACTGGGAAAAAAATAAGTATTAGTGGTAGCTCAATATTATACTTTACTAATGACAATAAACTCTCGGGAGAAAAAGTAGTTTATAATGAGTTGGATCTATTACAACAATTAGGTTATTCACTTAATACTCCTATTGTAGAATAAAACTATTAATCAATAATTATTAACCATAAAAACAAATATTATGAAAGTACTAAAAACAACGATTATGTTAGCAATCATGTTATTACTAACACCAATGATTTCAAACGCTCAAGACATGTATTATGTACATGAAGATGTGGTAAAACCATCAAAAGTTATGGAATATGAAGGTGTTCTTCAAGAATTATTAACTCTTGTAAATAAACATAAGCTAGAAGATACAAGATGGATAACTCTTGTAAGCAATAATTCCCATTACTCATATATCTCACCTTTAGCAAATATGGCTGAATTAGATAAACCTTCGTTTGTTGCCCAATTAGCTGAAAAAGCAGGAAAAGAAGTTGTTTCAGATATTTTTAACAGAATGAATACGTGTTATGATACAGAACTAGATTATATCCTTACTTTAGATAAAGATTTAACCTATATGCCTAATGGTATTACACAAACTCCAGAAGGCGAGAATTACCGTAATAATCATTTATTCTATATTTCTCCAAGCAATCGAAGTGTAGTGAAAGAAAAAATGAAAGCTGTTAAAACATTATTTGAAAGTAAAGGTTCTAAAATGTATTACAGAGTTTACAAAAGTGGCTTTGGTACAGCTGGAGAATATTATATGGTAGCTGTAGCAGCAAAAGATGCTGAAGATATGGAAAAAAAGTCGAAAGCAAATGAAGCATTAATGGGAAAAGAACTTCAAGAAACATTAAACCAACTTTACTTTAACTCATTAAGATATGAAAAATTAGAAGGCGACATTAGACCAGACCTTAGCTATTCACCTAAATAAAAACAACCATACATAT
>JAADHG010000122.1 GCA_013151975.1 Chlorobiota bacterium
GATAGGATAGGTGGTGTAAACTATTATACTGGGCAATATTTAGATATCAAAAAAATAGCTGAACTTGGGCATGCCAAAAACTGTATGGTAGGCATAGATCTAGCACATGGCGCAGGAAACATACAACCAGAATTACACGATTCTGGAGTAGATTTTGCGGCTTGGTGTACTTATAAATATTTAAATTCTGGACCAGGAAGTTTAGCAGGACTATTTGTACATGAAAAGCACGCCTTCAATAAGGATTTAAAACGATTTGCAGGTTGGTGGAGTCACAATAAATCTACGCGATTTAATATGAGACAACCATTGGATGTCATTCCAGGTGCTGAAGGCTGGCAACTCAGCAATCCACCTATCCTATCTATGGCTGCAATTAAAGCATCGCTAGATATGTTTAACGAAGTTGGAATGGAAGCTTTAAGAAAAAAATCAAAAAAACTAACAGGATATTTTGAGTTTTTAATACGCGAACTCAATAATGCTAGTATAAAAATTATAACACCAGCCAATTCGTCAGAACGCGGTTGCCAACTCTCAATTCAAGTTAAAAATGCTGATAAAAGTTTACATAAAAAATTAACTGATGCTCATATTATAACCGACTGGAGAGAGCCTGACGTTATTCGGTGTGCTCCTGTACCACTGTATAATACCTTTGAAGATGTGTATAGAATGGTTGAAAAATTGAAAGAGATATTAAACTAATTTGTCATTCTGAACGAAGTGAAGAATCTCGTTTTTAAATAAAAGTTAGTATTATTAATAAAATAAAAATCAAACAAAATCAATGCAAGGCATTGAAATAAATGACCTACTAAAAGTTGACGTAAAATTTGAATTGAAGAATTCGTAAAAACTTCCGCTTGTTCGAATTCAGCTCTTGCTGAAAAGGTTGGAAGGTTTAGAATTCAAAAGAAAAATTTAGTCAAGATTTAGTAAGTCTAGATTTTTTGTTTCTTTTTCATCAATGGAAAAAGAAAATAAGAATAAATCGAAGTACAATTAAAAAGATTTCCACCTTCGTGGGAAATATTATGAATAAAAAAGAAAATATACTTATAGTTGGCGCAGGACTTTGCGGTTCGCTCCTTGCCTTACGTTTAGGACAACGCGGTTATAATGTTACTGTTTACGAAAAACGTCCTGATCTTCGAAAAGTTGACATAAGCGCAGGAAAATCTATCAACCTTGCATTTTCTAATCGCGGTATAAAAGCCATGAAAATGGTAGGCATCCAAAATAAAGTTGAACCACTGTGCATTCCTATGAATGGTCGTATGCTACACGATAAAAAAGGCAACACTAAATTATCAAATTATAGCGGTCGTAATCATGAATACATCAACTCTATTTCAAGAGGTGGTTTAAACGCATTACTTCTCGATGAAGCTGAGGCCTTAGATAATGTTTCCCTATTTTTCAATAAAAAATGTAAACATGTAGATTTCGAAAAAACGATAGCAGATTTTTACGATTATGAAACTAAAACAGAATTTACAGAAGATGCCGATGTCATTATAGGAACTGATGGTGCTGGCTCTATATTACGCCAAAGCTATTATTTAGGAAAGAAATTCTTATTCAGCTTTTCGCAAAACTTCCTAAGCCATGGGTATAAAGAACTAAGTATTTTACCCACTAAAACTGGTGATTTCAAAACCTATAAAAATGCTTTACACATATGGCCTCGTGGCGATTTTATGCTCATTGCATTACCAAACCTAGATGGTAGTTTTACAGTCACACTTTTCTTGAGTCATAACAAAGGCAACTACAATTTTAGTAACCTAACCACTCCAGAAATAGTTACTGAGTTCTTTAAAAAAGAATTTTCGGACACCTTAGAATTGATGCCAAACTTAACTGATGACTTTTTTAGCAACCCAACCTCAGCTTTAGGAACCGTAAAATGTTCCCCTTGGCATTACAAAGGAAACACACTATTAATGGGAGATGCAGCGCATGCTGTTGTGCCTTTTTATGGACAAGGGATGAATGCTTCTTTTGAAGATGTTGTAGAGTTGGATAAAATATTAGAACAACATGATGGTAATTGGGAATCCGTTTTCAAAGCTTATGAAAAAACGCGAAAAAAAGACACTGATGCCATTGCAGATTTGGCAATCGACAATTTTTATGAAATGAGAGACCATGTATCTAATCCTATTTTTCAAGAAAAACGTAAATTGGAAATGGCTTTTGAGGAACATTTTCCAAAGGAATATTCGTCAAAATATTCTTTAGTTACCTTTAACGAAAATATTGGGTATCATGAAGCCATGACAAGAGGTCGTGCGCAAGATAAAGCCATTTTAAATATGATTGCTGATGATGAAATTGATTTAAATAATGATTTAAAAAAACTTTTAAAAAGAGTACAACAAGAAACCAATGAGATTCTTGATGAAGATAAAGTAGCGAAAACTATGAAGCATTAACAAGATTGTCATTCCGCTTTCTTGTACTGAGCTTGTCGAAGTATGATGCGGAATCCATTGTAAATTGAAACAATAATTAAAAAGATTCCCTCTTTCGAGGGAATGACAAATATTATGAAAGATAAAGTAACACCAAGAGGCGCCTATCCCCACACCAAACGTGTTGGC
This sequence comes from Chlorobiota bacterium, assembly GCA_013151975.1. Taxonomy (GTDB): domain Bacteria; phylum Bacteroidota; class Bacteroidia; order Flavobacteriales; family Flavobacteriaceae; genus JAADHG01. Next base: position 2,610 of record JAADHG010000122.1, read on the forward strand.
GATTTTATATTTGTTTCAGGAACCAGTTCACGACGTGCAGACAATAGTTTTGCTGGTGTTGAATTAATTGATGAAATGGGAACCAAACATTTAGATATTGTAGCGCAAACACGAGCGGTTATAGAGACTATCGCAGCAAATCTAGAAAAGGAAGGAGCTACATTGGCTGATGTTGTAGATGTAACTTCGTTTTTAGTGAATATGAATGATTTTGCAGGTTATAATAAAGCCTATGCCGAATTTTTTAATGCTGAAACAGGACCGACACGAACCACTGTAGCAGTGCACCAATTACCACATCCGGATTTGGTGGTGGAGATTAAGGTTGTGGCTTATAAGAAAAGATAAAAAAAGATTCCCTCGAAAAAGGGAATGACAAAATATGAAAATCCAAAATTACATAAACGGTCAATTTTTGCCTCCAGTTGCTGACGGGTGGATAGACAACTACTGTCCAGCTAACGGAGAGGTATATGGGCAAATACCTAATTCTTCAAAGGAAGATGTTGAGAGTGCTTATATGGCAGCCAAATCAGCTTTCCCTACGTGGTCTCAAACCACTTTAGAAGCACGCAGTCGCATTCTTATCAAGATTTCAGAATTGCTGGAAGCCAACTTACAACGCTTTGCAGAAGCCGAAAGTAAAGACAATGGCAAACCAATCTCATTAGCCAAAACAATTGATATCCCCAGAGCAGCTAGTAATTTTCGTTTTTTTGGAAATGCCATCACACAATTTGCTAGTGAGAGCCATGAGAGTATCGGTCTAAATGCTATAAATTACACCTTACGACAACCTATTGGTGTAGTTGGCTGCATTTCACCATGGAACTTACCATTGTACTTATTTACGTGGAAAATTGCTCCAGCCATTGCTGCAGGCAATTGCGTTGTTGCTAAACCCAGTGAGATTACACCAATGACAGCTTATTTATTAGGAGATATACTTAAAGAGGCTGGCCTCCCAAAAGGTGTTTTAAATATTGTTCATGGTTTAGGAACTTCAACAGGACAAGCCATTGTTGAACATCCTGGTATTAAAGCCATTTCGTTTACAGGAGGAACAGCAACAGGAGCTCATATTGCACGAGTAGCAGCTCCAATGTTTAAAAAATTATCTTTGGAACTTGGAGGAAAAAATCCAAACATCATTTTTGCAGATTGCGATTATGACGATATGTTAGAGACGACAGTTCGATCATCGTTTGCCAACCAAGGACAAATTTGTTTGTGTGGTAGTCGCATTTTTATAGAGGCTTCAATTTATGAGAAGTTTAAAACAGATTTTGTAACTAAAGTAAAAGCGTTAAAAGTTGGTCATCCTTCAGAAGAAGACACTAATATAGGAGCATTAGTTTCCAAACCGCATCTTGAAAAAGTGATGGAATACATTGAGATTGCAAAACAAGAAAACGGTAAAATTCTTTGTGGTGGAAATAGAGTTACAGTTGAAGATTACGAAAACGGTTATTATTTACAACCAACGGTTATTGAAGTAGAAACTGACGAATGCCGTATAAACCAAGAAGAAGTTTTTGGGCCAGTAGTAACCATCATGCCATTTCATACTGAAGAAGAAGTCTTAAAAATGGCAAATAAGGTAAAGTATGGTTTGTCAGCTACATTATGGACAAACAACTTGAAACGAACTATGAGAATGAGCAATCAATTGCAATCCGGAATTGTTTGGATAAATACGTGGATGATGCGTGATTTACGAACTCCTTTTGGAGGTGTAAAAGCAAGTGGCGTTGGTCGTGAAGGTGGTTTTGAAGCCTTACGCTTTTTTACCGAAACTAAAAATGTATGTATTAAGTATTAAATTCCTGCGAAGGCAGGAATCTCATAAATTGAAACTAAATGATTAATGATTGTTATTGCGAGGAGAATTAACGTGGTACTCTTTTTATTTAAATACATGACAGATATAATCTCCAATATTTTAGAAATAATTAATGACATTCTTTTTTGGAAAAGAAAAAGAAAGCGAAGAAAATTTGAAAAAGAAAATAATTTACCTAAAAAGAAAATGATTAACCCATTAACTCTAATAATAATTATTCTATTTATAATTTTATTAGTTTTAAAATTTATAATTGCAATCGTATAAAAACTAACATTAAAAAGATTCCCTCCTTCGAGGGAATAACAGAAAAAATGAACTTTAACTTAAACAATAAAAATGCGCTTGTATGCGGAAGTACCCAAGGTATTGGTAAAGCAACAGCAATTGCATTAGCTAGTGAAGGTGTAAATATTACTTTAGTAGCCAGAAATGAAGATAAATTAAAGCAAGTACTTACCGA
>JAADHG010000131.1 GCA_013151975.1 Chlorobiota bacterium
GTTCGTGAAGGTGGAATCACAAAAATTTTCTCACTCATTTCATTAGAAATGGTAAACGTAGATTTTAAATCGGCATCAGATTTTTCAACCAACTTATCCATAATCGCTTTGTAAAGCGTATTCATTCCTGGGTCGTTAAACTGTGATGCAATGGTGCCAAAAACGGGTAAATCATCTTGTGGTACATCCCACAAATTATGATTGCGCATATATTGTTTTTTTACATCACGTAACGCATCAAGAGATCCTCTTTTATCAAATTTATTAATGGCTACCAAGTCTGCAAAATCGAGCATATCAATTTTTTCTAATTGTGTGGCTGCTCCAAATTCTGGTGTCATTACATATAACGATACATCGCTATGTTCAATAATTTCTGTATCACTTTGTCCTATTCCTGAAGTCTCTAAAATAATTAAATCATATTCAGCAGCTTTTAAAACCTGAACAGCTTCATTAACATATTTTGATAATGCTAAATTGGACTGACGCGTCGCTAAACTACGCATATATACACGCGAATTATTTATGGCATTCATACGAATACGGTCTCCCAGTAAAGCACCTCCTGTTTTTCGTTTAGAAGGATCAACAGATACAATACCTACTGTTTTCTCAGGGAAATCGATTAGAAAACGACGTACTAACTCATCAACTAAAGATGATTTTCCAGCGCCTCCAGTTCCTGTAATTCCAAGCACTGGAGTCTTTGAGGTTTTATTTTTATTATGAATATTTTCTAATAATCCTTTTGCAACATCTGGGAAATTTTCAGCTGAAGATATAACCCTAGCTATTGCTTTAGAGTTTTTCTCGGAAAGTGAATCTAAAGAAACATTTAAAACATCTCCAATTGCAAAATCTGATTTTTCAACCAAATCGTTAATCATGCCTTGTAATCCCATTTCACGACCATCGTCTGGAGTATAAATACGTGTAATTCCGTAATCCATTAAATCCTTAATTTCTTCAGGAAGAATCACGCCTCCTCCGCCTCCAAATATTTTAATATGTTCAGCAGCTTTCTCCTTCAACAAATCATACATATATTTAAAATACTCATTATGACCTCCTTGATAAGACGTTAAAGCAATAGCATTTGCGTCTTCTTGAATGGCTGTATTTACAACCTCTTCGACACTTCGGTCATGACCTAAATGAATCACCTCAACACCTGTGGCTTGAATGATTCGACGCATAATATTTATTGCGGCATCGTGCCCGTCAAAAAGTGAAGCTGCTGTTACAATGCGTACTTTGTGCTTTGGCTTGTAGGGTGTGATTTGTTCCATTAATAAAAAAAGATGTTTTTATGTGTTGCAATTTACGTAATATTCAAAAAAACTAAAACTCTTTTAAGAATTATATAATGTTTTACAATGCGAATATATCTCCTTGTTTAGCAAAACGAAATCCTAAATTTTGAATGCTATCTTTTAAGGGATGTGAATCTTTTAGAGTTGGATTACTATGGTTAAAATGAATAAAATAGATTTTGTTCTTTGTTTCAATATCTTCATTTTCAAATAAAGTTGTGGTCTCTGTAGTAAATGGGTGAGGTATTTTACTCATATCTCTGGCTATTTCGCCATCTCTAAAAAATGAAGCATCTAAAAATGCATAATCTACTTTCTTAACTTCTTTAATAATATCCTTTTTCCATACATGCCATTTATCAATGTCTGGAATAAATAACGCCGTTTTATTATTACCTACTATTTTATATCCAACAGTTTCAGAGTATTCATCGCGATGGGGCACTAAAAATGGTATTACATTTAATTCTGCATTTAAACTAATAATAGAGTCGTTTTGCAATGGTCTCAATTCTATATTATTAAAAGATACTAACTGACTCCAAGGGCCATTATTTTCAAGATACGTTTTCATCCTAGGCATTGCATATATAGGAACTTTATCTCCTCCTAGTGCCTCAAAGCCAAAATACATTAACCCTGTATAATGCCCAATATGTGCATGAGTAAGAAAAACACCATCTATTACTTTTCCGTTATCTAAATGATTTGTTTTTAAATCCTGAATTTGTTGTGTCATATCTGGAGTAGCATCAAACAACCATTTCTTTTTGTTTTCTAAATCGACAAGACCTAAGCATGAAACTAACTTTTTAGGTTCTGTTCCATCATAAAAAGCATTGCAACAATCATTATCGCAATTAATATGAGGAAAACCAGCATCCTGAGCAATACCAAGTATAGTAATGTATTGATTTGGATTTAGTTTTTGATTTTCTTGTGTTTCGGTTTTACAACCTAAGAACAAACAAACAACAAATAAGAAAAATATACGAAGACGCCACAATTTTAAAAACATTATTTTTGTTTTTATAAAAATAGCATTTTTCCCAAACTTTTTAATTAATAATGAAAATGAAAAAATTAATCCTTATTTATTTAGCTGTCTTCTCTATTAATGTTTGTACATCTCAAAATTTATTAAAACAAATACAACAAAAACTTTCTGGTGTTAATGTTTCTGGTATTAATAATACTGATATTGCTTCTGCCTTACGTCAGGCACTAGACAAAGGCATAGATAAGCAAGTTAATAAACTCACACAAACTGATGGATTTTACAAAAACGAATTAGTTAAGATATTGATGCCAGCCGAATTACAAAAAGTAGATAAAACTCTTCGTAATTTTGGTTTAGGGAATTTGGCAGACGAAGGCATTAAGATACTTAATAGAGCTGCAGAAGACGCTGTTAAAGAAGCCACTCCTATTTTTGTAAATGCTGTGAAAGAAATCACTTTTGCTGATGCAAAAAATATTTTATTAGGAAATGATGATGCTGCAACACAGTATCTAACAGGGAAAACTCAAACTGCATTATATAGTAAATTTCATCCTGTAATTAAGGCCTCTTTTAAGAAAGTAGGTGCAGATGATATATGGAATCAATTAATAACTAAATACAACAAATTACCATTAACTAAAGATATAAATCCAGATTTAACGAGTTATGTTACTGAAGAAGCTTTAAAAGGTGTCTATACTATGATTGCTGTCGAAGAAAAGGAAATTCGTAGCAAAACGGATTCTAGAACTACTGACTTAATGAAAAAGGTATTTGCATTACAAGATTAATTTCTTTTTGTTTTTGATCGTTATTTTTTTTGTTAACAATTTCTAAATTTAACTTGCTGTTATAGAATATTTTACTATATTTAATAGTACGAATTTTTTTAATAGCATGAGCGAGTCTTCAAAAATAAAAGAACATCAAAACAAGTTGCAAAAGCAATACAAACAGCTTATTGAAGATGCTTATAATTTTAGACAAACAGATGCTGCTTTAAGCGATATTTCAGAATTTAGAGCCCTAAAACTTCTAGACAAGTTAAATAGATTACACTTTTTAAGCAGAGAACCTTTGCAAACAGTTTCTTAAAAAATTACATATTCTTACATCCAATTTTTAATTTTTATCGTATTTATTAATAAAAGCACTTATGAATACTCAGTTTTGTAAAGTAGGAGCTGTAAGACCCAACTTAAGTAAGGTTTTAAATGCAACCCAATCAAAAAGTAAATTTGTGGCGCTAAAAACCAAAAAGACAGACTCTACAAATAAATTACCTAAATAGGCTAACTTAAAATATCTGCCATTTGCTGTTGCAGTACTCTAGCTTTTTTAGCTGAAGCCTGTGCAAAATCAAGGTCATTTGAAGCATAAATAATACCACGAGAAGAATTTATTAAAAGCCCAACATTCTTATTCATCCCATATTTGCAAACCTCTTGTAAATTCCCACCTTGTGCACCAACACCTGGAACTAACAAAAAGCTATCAGGGACAATTTGACGAATGTCAGCAAAATACTCTGCCTTAGTTGCTCCTACTACATACATAAGATTTTTAGAATTTTTCCAAGTTTTAGAAGTTTCAATAACCCGTTTATAAAGTTCTTTACCATCAACAGATTTAGTTTGAAAATCGGAAGATCCATCGTTGGAAGTTAATGCTAATAGAATGGTATGCTTACCTTCAAAAGCTAAAAAAGGCTCTACTGAATCTTTCCCCATATAAGGTGCTACTGTAATACTATCAAAAGCTAAGTCTTCAAAAAAAGCTTTCGCATACCTACTGCTTGTGTTACCAATATCTCCTCGTTTTGCATCAGCAATCGTAAAAATTTCAGGATAGTTTTTATTTAAATATTGTATTGTTTTTTCCAATGCTTTCCAGCCTTTCAACCCATAAGCTTCATAAAAAGCAGTATTTGGTTTATAGGCGACACACAATTGATGTGTTGCATCTATTATGGCTTTATTAAATGCAAATATTGGGTCTTCTTCTTTAAGTAGATGATGTGGAATTTTATTTAAATCGATATCCAATCCTATACAGAGAAAGGATTTCTTTTTTTTGATTTGGGCTATTAATTGGTCTTTCGTCATTTTATATATAAAAGATTCATCTCTACTTTGACTACACTCAGTACAGCTTTGTTCGGAATAATAATTTAAATCACATCATTATTAGCTTTTAACAATTCTGTATTCTCTGCTAACATTAATTCATCAATTATTTTTTGAATGTCTCCATTTATAATATTTGATAAGTCATAAAGTGTTAATCCAATTCTGTGATCAGTAACACGGCCTTGTGGATAGTTATAAGTTCTAATTTTAGCACTTCTATCTCCTGTAGATACCATGCTCTTACGTTTCTCAGAATCTGCCGCTTGTTTTTTTGCTAATTCCATTTCGTATAAACGTGACCGCAACACCTTTAAGGCTTTTTCTAAGTTTTTATGCGACGATTTTTGATCTTGACAACTAACAATCATTCCTGTGGGTTCGTGATGCAGCTTAATTGCTGAATAGGTTGTATTAACCGATTGCCCTCCTGGTCCTGTTGATGTTGTTCGTTCAA